>JAZNPJ010000083.1:0-27452 GCA_045589635.1 Clostridia bacterium | reverse complement strand
GCACACCGCTCTCTTGCGGAGTGCTCGACTATATTACCAAATCCTAACCGATTTGTCAACACCTTTTTTCAATCTTTTTTGCTGTTCTTTTCAACCGCTCCGTGTGTTTCGTGCGGCGGCTTTTTTTACCTCTGTGTCCCTTCGGCTCTCACGGTAAGCCTCAGAAACCGTGCCCTGCAAGTTTTCCGTTGGTTTTACGGTTGATTGGCAGGGGGGGCGAAATGCCGCCCCTGCATTGCAGCGGGTTTGTTTTTCGGGCGACCACACAGGGTCGCCCCTACCGTGTGGATTTATTGCTTCGGGCAAGGAACGGATATTACCCGTTCTGAGGATTTACACCTCATCCGTCACTTCGTGACACCTTCTCCTCAAGGAGAGGGCTTGCACGGGTCGCCGACCCCTACACGCTTCCCCCATGAGCTGAGCTTCATCGCTTCGCTCAGAATGACAAATTTGAATGAATCATTAATAATTAATAATGAAAAATTTCGGAAGGGCTCTGCCCTTACCCTAAAAATATTGGGTGTGGGCTTTGCCCACCCTTAATTATTCATTATTCACTCTTCATTATTCACTTAACAAACTGCGTCGCAGACCCTTAACACGCCGCAAGGCGTATATCACTCTGATTGGGTGTGGGCTTCACTCGCCCTTAATTATTCATTAAAAAAGGGCAGCTCCGTAAATGGGCTGCCCGTATTTGTGGGTTGCTGCGAGTTATACCGTTCTGTCATTTATGCAGTCTTTCATCGCACCGAAGAGGGAAAGCGATGAATCCGTGTCGTAAACATCGCAGGAATAGTGCCATACCATCATTCCGCCGAGCCCCCTGCTCATTGTGTAGGCTGTTTTGTCATAGACGGTCTGCCATGAATTGAAATATGCCTTGCCGTATTCCGTTTCGGTGTAATCGGTGTTTTTGCCGAGTGCTTCGGCATAGTCGGCATATGAAGGCCAGTATGCCGCTCCGCTTGCAGGTCGGGCATAGAACGGGATTCCTATATCCGCCTTATCACGGGGAAGAAGATAATCCCTTGCCGCCTCAAAGCCGTCGACAGCCGTGGTGAACGATGAATGATTGCCCTGAGCATCAAACAGGTCGTACTGCATAAGCTCCACCATATCAACCGCTCTGATTGCCGCATAGCTCAGCCCCAAATCCCAGTGAGCAACGGCGATGCCGATTTTTTTATCGGTTGTCTTATTGAGACGGACAAGAAAACGGCTGAAGTCTGACCAGCTTTTCTTCTCGATGGGGTATTCATAATCAAAGAAGATACCGTCGAGGTTATATTTTTCAAGAAGCTCCGCAATCTGCCCCTCAAGCCTGCGTGTTGCAAACGCCTTTGAATGCTTCTCTGCCTGATTTGCCATTTGAGCATTCCAATCGGAAATTCCGCCGTCACTGCCGGGACCGAGAATGTTGACATAAACATTCACATTCCTGTCGCCGATTGCGTTGCGCAGATTTGCAAGCGCAGTTTCAAGAATCGGCGTGTTGACGGTCATCTGCGCATTTTCATCAAAGGTGACACAGCCGAAAAGTATTGCATCGGTTATAACATCAAAGGCTTTCGGATTAAGGTCGGAAGCGGACTGAATTCTGTCTGCCACAACATATGATGTTACTCTGAAATCCCCGTTTTCGCTCTGCTTGAAGCTTGCCTTAACGGATTTTGCGGTGCCGTTTGAGATTTTCACGGTAAGCTTATCCGTTTCAACCGTGGGGAAGGCACAGAAGCGGTAGGCGTCGCTTGAAGCACGGCTATAAATCACTTCATCATTATTATAAACTGTTATTTCGCACTCTGCTTCGCCTTCAAGCTCGATTTCAACCGTGTTCACACGCTGCTTTTCAAATTCGAGCGAAACGGTGCCCGAGGCGTCACTCACCTGCGCCGCCGTTGTGCTCAGACCCGTTTCTTCTTTATATATCGGCAGACCGATTGCAGATGTTAAGGCGATAACCGCCGCAAAAACATATGAAAGTATTTTATACATGGTAATCTCTCCCTTCCGTGATATTCTATCATCAATTGTATAATAAAATCAATATTTATTATAAAAAAACATTATATTATGTCGCTTTTGCCCTTGACTTGAAGGGGGAGATTGCAATATAATTTAGATTAATAATGTTATAAATAATTTTGGAGGTATAGATATGGGAATGACTATAGGTCAGAAGCTGATAAAGAGCCATCTTGTCAGCGGCGAAATGATCCCCGGAACCGAAATCGGTCTTAAAATCGACCAGACACTCACTCAGGATGCCACAGGCACAATGGCTTATCTTGAATTTGAAGCAATGGGCGTTGAAAGAGTACGCACGGAGCTTTCGGTTTCATACATTGACCACAACACTCTGCAGAACGGTTTTGAAAACGCAGATGACCACAGATTTATTCAGAGCGTTGCGAAGAAGAGAGGTCTTCTTTTCTCAAAGCCCGGCAACGGAATCTGCCATCAGCTTCACCTTGTACGCTTCGGCAAGCCCGGCAAAACGCTCATCGGCTCAGACAGCCACACACCCACGGGCGGCGGTATCGGAATGCTTGCTATCGGCGCAGGCGGACTTGATGTTGCGGTTGCAATGGGCGGCGGCACATACTACACCACAATGCCCAAGATGACACTCGTTCGCCTTTCAGGCAAGCTTTCACCCTGGGTCGGTGCAAAGGATATTATCCTCGAAGTGCTCCGCATCATGTCCGTTAAGGGCGGCGTAGGCAAGATTATCGAGTACGGCGGCGAGGGCGTAAAGACACTTTCAGTTCCCGAGAGAGCGACCATCACAAACATGGGCGCTGAGCTTGGCGCAACAACATCCGTATTCCCTTCAGACGAAATCACAAAGGCTTTCCTTAAGGCTCAGGGAAGAGAGGATGACTGGTCGGAGCTTCTGCCCGATGCAGACGCTGAATACGACGAAATCATTGATATCGACCTTTGTAAGCTCACTCCCATGGCGGCTATGCCCCATATGCCCGATAATGTAAAGACCGTTGAAGAAATCGGCAAAATCGAAATCAGCCAGGTCTGCATCGGCTCATGCACAAACTCATCACTGCTTGACCTTCTCAAGGTTGCGGCTATACTCAAGGGCAAGAAGGTTGCTCCCAATGTAAGCCTCACAATCTCACCGGGCTCAATGCAGGTTCTCAATATGCTTTCGCTCAACGGCGCACTTTCGGATATTCTCTGCGCAGGCGCAAGACTTCTTGAATGCTCATGCGGCCCCTGCATCGGCATGGGTCAGTCACCCCAGTCAAAGGGTGTGTCACTCAGAACATTCAACCGCAACTTTGAAGGCCGTTCAGGCACAGCAGACGCAGGCATCTACCTTGTAAGCCCCGAGGTTGCCGCAGCATCGGCTATCACGGGCTATCTCACAGACCCCAGAGAGCTTGGCGAAATGCCCGAAATCAATATGCCCGAGCGTTTCATCATCAATGACAATATGATTGAGCTCCCCGCATCGGTTGAAGAGGCTGACAGCGTTGAAATCAAATACGGTCCCAACATCAAGCCCTTCCCCACAAGCGTTGAGCTGCCCGCAGACATTGAAGCTCCTGCAATCCTCAAGGTGGGCGACAACATCACAACCGACCACATCATGCCCGCAGGCGCAAAGATTCTTCCCTACCGCTCAAACATCCCCTTCCTTTCAAACTTCTGCTTCAAGCAGTGTGACGAGCACTTTGCAGAGCGCTGCAAGGCTGCAGGCAAGGGCTTCATCATCGGCGGTGCAAACTACGGTCAGGGCTCATCAAGAGAGCACGCAGCACTTGTTCCCCTTTACCTCGGCATCAAGGCTGTTATCGCAAAGTCATTCGCAAGAATTCACTGCGCTAACCTCATCAACGCAGGCATCATGCCCTTCACATTTGCAAACCCCGATGATTACGACAGGATTGACACCGACGATATGCTTGCACTCAAGGGTATCAGAGCAACAATCGAAAAGGGCGAAACCGTTATTCTCGAAAACCTCACAAAGGGCGAGAAATACGAGCTTGCTTATGATTATTCGGACAGACAGACCGCAATGATTCTTGACGGCGGACTTCTCAACTACACAAAGAAGGTTTCTCAATGATAAACCGTTGCTACGCAACATAATTTATCGATTTTGTGATTTCTTCTACCACTTTTTTACCACTTTTCATTTATATTATATATATACATTATATAATAGCCCATTATGATATGTATGAAAGACGCCACCTTAATGGTGGCGTTTGTTTTTTTGTTTATAAAATTACCACTCTCATATAAGCCATTAAATACCCTTTTAACGCCTTTTCGCATTCACAAGCAAACATCATTGCAAACTAACAAAAACAGATTCTGTCGCGCCCTGTCGGCCGCCGTCGTAGCAATTCGCTAAAAAAAAACGGAGACCGCCATCACTGGTAGCCTCCGTTCTTTTTTATTCATTTGTTATCTTAATCTTCAACTTTTAAAGATAACATTGCTGGCTGAACATCTGTGTGCATCTGTCCGTCTCCACCGTTCTCTTCGTACTCCTTAAATAAATCCCAGAACACATCCGCCTCCATCTGTGTCCAAGACATTGTTGGATTTTTCTTGGGGTCTGTGTAGAATTTATAACTTTGAAGAAGGTGGTCGCGAATTTTATTACGCTCTCTACGTTTTGTAGTTTCTTCCATCTGTGTCAAACGCTCGTCAATCTTGTCCATCTGACCAAGACGCTCGTTAATCTGTTTAAACTGAATTTGAAACTGACGCTGAATTTCTAAACTTTGCTGACGATACTCGGGATATTTATGTACTGCGTCAAGAGCCTCTTTAAGCTGTGCGTCTCTGACTTTTTCAGTTTCCGTTCTCTTAATCTCTTCCTCTGTTTTCTTTTTGAAGTATCCTGAAACCTTCTTTAAAACTGTAACAATAAAAATTACAGCGAGTGCAAGTTCAATTATCTCAAGCACAGTTACATTGCCGAATATTTTTAAAAACTCGTCAAGACCTTTCAAAACATCACCTCCAATTATTATTCTGCGAGGCGATGTTTCTCGCCTCTTTTTATTTATAAAAGTCTCGTTTTATACACATAATTAACCCCACTGTTCTGCCATTGCGTTAGCTATCCCCTCGTAGGTTTTACTTCTTGCCTTGCTTGTTCTCGGGTCATTATAAGGTATAATTTTTCCGTTCTCATCTCTAACAATCCAAGATGCTCCGGAATAGCCTCCAGATTTACCCTTTGAATGTATACACTCAAAATCAACAATGTCTGTAGGCGTAAGCTTTGGAACACCATATAACCATAGACAGGTTGATTTTCTCACAGGATGTCCAAATTCGTAAGGTTGTATAATTTGGTCTGGTTTCCTATATCTCGTAGAGATAACCCCTATGGGGTTCTCGATAACCTTACGCTCACAGTCGGCATTAACAAAAGCCATAAAGAACTCTATCGCTGCTTCTCGGTCTTTATTTCTTCGTATTGCCTTTTCGCCGTACTTCTCGATATTATAAAGTTTGTTTGCAGCAATTGTTAAATATGTACAAGGTGGATGTGCAATAATCAAGTCCCACCTGTCCGTTATCTGATGCCAGATACCGTCTGTTGTCATAAAAGAAGTCCTGCCATTTAACAACGGCAGGACGTCACCTTGTATATGCCACTCGGGATGACCGCCCGAGCACTCTTGTATATCGCAACTAAATGCATTATGGCCTTTATTTCTAAAAGCAATGCAAACCCTTTGACTCTCCTCACATGCTATAAGTACATTCATATATTACCCCTTAAGGTTTAATCAACTTACCCTGTTTAAGAAGAGACAGCATTGTCTGATTTTGTTTTGGTAACCCAGCATATGCTTTTATACCGTTTGCTTTTGCAATCTCTTTACGATATGAAAAAGAGCTCTTAATCTTTAGCGAATTAAGAGCGTCTACAATACTTGTTGATTTGCCTTCGTACTTCTTAAAGTACGTAGTTTTGTATATAAGTTTATTTACTTCTGTCTGAACCTCATTGTAATTATATCCAGCCTTTTCGAGCCTGGCTTTTCTGGTAGCGCCCGTTCCCCAATCGCCCTTTCCGTCAACAATCTCTTTAGCAACTTCTAAAACCGATTTATTTGGCTTTGCCGTTTGTTTGTAAAGAGTTTTCGCACCTGTAATAAATGGCGCTGGGTCAAAATATGTTCTGTCTTGTGACGATACATACCTACCGCCAGAAAATTTGCCAGGTGCTGAAATGTCGAAATGAAGATGTCTGCCAGTGCTATTACCAGTGTTGCCTATATAACCGATAACCTGTCCAGCCTTGACCTTATCCCCTTTTCTTACAGTCACCATTCCGTATTTCATATGTTGATATCTGCTTCGGTACCCATTCTCATGTTCTATGTATACATAGTTACCCATTCCCGCTGTGCCAGTATCTTTTATAACACCCTTAATGCTGTTCTGGCAACTTGTAACAACACCATCGGCTATCGCAACAACATAATCATAACCATCGTCTACAGATGTATTGCCTGTAAAATCGCAACCTTTATGAAATGAACCATCTGAATATGTATTACCGAAGTCCAGAGTCATTCTGTGATAACCACGTTTTAACACTTTATTCTTTGGATTAATAATATTTGCCATATTATCTCACCTCTTTAGATGAAAGAATTTCTGTAATTTTATCATTCTCAAGCATTTTTCTCATAACAACCAGCGCCTGGTCTACAAGAATTGTAAAAACCTTGTAAGGGATTATAGCTTGAAGTTTTGGGAACTTTGTTATAAAAAGGTCATAAACATATACGAGTTTAAGTTTGCCTGTGCCGCTACCAAACCTCTTTTCTGCTTCGGTAACAGCAATCAAAAGCCATTCTCTGACCTTGTCAATACCCAAAATTTTATAAGCTGCAAACAGCACTGCAACTGCTGCAACGGCAATAATCATATACCAATACCAGTTCATTATTCATAACTCCTTTCAATCACTAAATCCTCTTTCTTTGCAATTTTTGCAGTCTTTATCTTTACAGCATTTTCAATTCCAGCCTTCAAAAGATAACCACCGATAATCACTCTGAAAGTTTCATTTGTTTCTGTAACAAGCGTAGTTAATACTGCGCTATCGGGTATAATATTTACCATTATGGTGATATAAACACTTTGAATAAAATAGCAAAGAGTAACAAAAACAACAACTTTTTTGCTAAACTCCCACAGCCAGTTTAATATACTACTTGAATCTGCCTCTTTTTTTCTTTTCCATTTACGATAATGGATTATACAGGCATTAATAAACTTCTTCATGATATCACCTCAAATAATAAACCCCACCAAATGGTGGGGTGTTTTTATGCCATCGGGGGGAAGTGTATCTCGGAAAGATACGCTGCAAAATCCCCGATAATTTTTATAACCTCAAGCGAATGATAAGCAACTTGATTCAAAAATTCAATAATAAAATCCATGTTTCATTCTCCTTTTGTTATTATTACACAGCTTCCCAGCCTGCAGAATGCGCCACGGGTGTCCACACATTATTATCAATAACCGACTTGTACAATGTATCTCCCCTCTGAATATTCTGACGGAATAGTAAACCGCACACCTTTTACATTTGACTCGCCTTGTTTGCCTGCAACTCGGTCGTATTTAATAAGTGATTCAGAATTGGACAAATCAATTCTATATAATTCATCGTATCGCCTCTTATCATAAACATCACATGTAGACATTAATAATAAACACCCCTCCGTTTGTGGGGAGAGGTGTTTTAAATTTATACTTCAACGAAGTAATGACCAATAAGAGCTGACG
This sequence comes from Clostridia bacterium, assembly GCA_045589635.1. Lineage (GTDB taxonomy): Bacteria > Bacillota > Clostridia > UBA1381 > UBA1381 > Ornithomonoglobus_A. The sequence goes on along the minus strand of JAZNPJ010000083.1, from coordinate 19,646 downwards.
GTAGATAATGTAGTTTGATTTTTCCATCATAGGTGCACAGGTAAGTCTTGTCAGACTCTGTATAATAACGACCACCCTCATAAACCATCCCTGCAGCAGCCTTTATAGGCTTATTAAATTCTCCAGTTTCATACGCGTTAGGGATTGGTGTGTAGTAGTCGTATGTTATATCCGGAGTCCAATTTGAAACAGGCGTATCTAAATCCCTAATTACTTCATAAAGCGTATCGTTATATACGATTTTTTGTCCATTTTTATAGGCGGTATCGCCATCCCACTGCACAAACCAGCCTTTTACAAAAGACGCCGCCTTATTTGATAATGAATTTGAGGTTGAATCTATTTCGTTTTTTATACGGTTTATTTCGTTATATAATGAAACGTAGTCGTACAAAACCCCCCTACCAGCCTTCTCGTATGCAATATTTTCAACAACGCTCTGAAGCACTGTAGACAACTCTCGTTGTAAACTATGTCGTTTTTTACCGACGTTCGCAACCTCTATAATTTCTTTCAAATTATTCACCTCCGTCGGTATAATATGTTATTCGAACAAGTTGTAGTGCGTAATTTTGTAAGGCAGTTGATAAAACATTTGACTGATAACCGCCTAATAAAGAAATATGCGCCAACACATATCCCCATGAATCACTCAAATATGTATATTTGTTAGATATTAATAGTGGGATATCATCCTTTTCACTCATTCTGGACACATCTATCCAAATTGGCTCTGATGTTTCAGGATTTTTTTCCAGACTAACTTCTACACTTTTTATTTCTGTGCCAACCGGAATAATAAATTCAGTCCCTTCCATAGCCGTTTCGTATATAAATATATCTGTACCTTCCGCTTGTCCATCAACCTCGCAGCCATCATAAGAAAGGACTTTGGTCTCAGTTGGTCTTTCAGACGCAGAACCGGATGTTAAGTTTTTAACAACCTGCACCAAACCTTTTCTATTCCAGTCATCAGTATCGATAATTGAGTCATCAGTGGTTACGAGTGCGCCATTAGCTTCAACAAGATTTTCGTTTATTTTAAAGGACGGTTTTGTATCTAATAACACCCACGGAGCCGCTACCTGTTGAACTCCTTCGTCATATTCAATTCTAAACATGCAAAGAGACCCGCAATCTCTATAATTTAAGGTAACTATAGAATTAGGATTTTCACACAATGTTGGGTCTATATAATATTCAGCTCTATAAACTTTACCGTCTGGGTCAGTCCTGATTGCTACTATTCCGAATCCACCACTTAACCACTGAACCTGTAAATACGCTTGTTTGTTAGTGGAGTCACTTAATGACATAGTGTATTGTTTATGATACATAGCAGTATCACTAAGAGATGTGGATAAGAAATATAAATCATAAACATATTCGCCTACGGATGAGAAGAATGTGCTAATCCATCTGTCTTCGAGAGACATAGTGCTTTGGTTGATACTCTCAGAAAGTGCATTTGAACTTACATAGTTATAAGTTCTTTTCGGTGAGTTTTTGTGTTTTTTAAGATTATTATTGTCAACAACATATTCCGTGGGACACATACAATTAATCAACGAGCACTTTAAATCGTACCAACTCTTATTGCCGGTTATTTCAGCTAACGTTCTTGCGTGACCGTTTCTATCCTCAACGCATTGAAAGAAGCAATTCAGATATACAACCCCGTCACTATCTATGATATTATGAGTGGGGTAAAAATAGGTATTTATAAAAGTGATTTTTCCATTACTACCAGTGTTGTTCGACACATTCAACGTTACTATTGAATCTTCAAAGTGACAGCCAACTGCCACAAGATGCCCGTAATCAAAAACCTCTATGCTACACTGAACACATTGTTCCATCATAGTTGGCAGTCTGTTTCCTATGCCAGTAAATTTATATCCTGAGTTTAAATGGTCATAAAACTCTTGACATTGTGAAATTTTCCAACCATCACCGTTTATTGTGTTCAATTCGCTGCCGTCAAATCTGCTATATTCTCCATTACGATTTAGATAAGAAACAGCATCAAGCGAGATATCGCATTCAGAATATAAGTCCCAATTTATTGCACAAGTCCAATGCTCTGCTTGAACCATATCAATATATGTTCCTACTGGTGCATAAACGTATGGATATGACCTTGTAATGATGTTTCTTATAATCATAGGAGAACCGCTGGTAATACAAGGCGTTTCCCATCCTTCTAAAATTTTACTCCAACTATACTCGTTGCCGAGTACCATATTTTCAATAATAAATCTATCTGCAGTATTTTCTTTGGTCTGTCCATTAAAGCTTGAGTTTATATTTATATAGATGTGAAAATTAATGAAATGAGCGTTATTACCATCGAGCCAACCCTTCGTTAAACTTCGTATATCGATAGGCTTTGAAAAGTAATATGTCTTTGTCGAGTCACATATGACCTTCTTACCAGACATTAAAGCACTAACAAATGCATCGGTGTCGCACACTAAGCCATCACCAACTGCACCATACATTTCTGGGGTAACATAATTTTTTACTTCAATCGAAGTTTTTATTTCGTTTATTTCTTCGGGTGTAAAATAATCTTCACCTTTAATAGGAGTGTATCCATTTTCTCCTGTATCTCCTTTTTCACCCTGTATACCTTGTAAGCCTTGTTCTCCAGTATCACCTTTTTCACCCTTAAGGTCGACAGAGGATGTTCCTTTTACGGATGTTATAACAAGATATGTGCCGTCCCACTCATGCTCTAAAGACACACCGTTTTCACCCTTTTCTCCAATATCACCCTTATCTCCTTTTAAGCTTTTAATCCACTCTGCTTCACTCCCGTTAAACAAACCTAAACGAACGGCAATCTCGTATGCACTCTCACCGCTTTCGCCAACATCACCCTTTTCGCCCTGTAATCCCTGCTCTACGGAGAGCATCGGAATATCCATTATCTTACTATTTTCATCTTTGACTCTTAAAATTGAAGCCATTTTATCACCTCCTTAATAAAGTTCTTTTGCAAAGTGTCATATTGTTGTTTCTGCCCAACTGCAAGTGCCGTCTGTATTAAACGCTATTTTTCGATAAATCCCATCTGTACCACGAACAACAATATCACCCTTCAAAACTGTTTCTATGGTAGTATCGCCACCAAGAACAGCCTGATAATTCTTTGTTGCTGCTGCACCTTGACCAATAACAGTTGTTCGGGTATTACTTGCGTTTGCGTTTGCACCTGCACCAATGATTGTATTGCCCCAACCCGTCGTTATTTTATTGCCTGCGCCGTTACCGATAATAACATTGTTGTTAGAATTTGATACCTTCGCACCTGCGGAAGTTCCGATAAACACATTGCCTGAACTTTGGCAATCTCGACCTGCTTCAACACCTATCGCAACATTTTTTGAGGTGTTTTCCGTGCCTTTACTTCCTGACAAAGAATATCTACCGATAGCAATATCGTCAGTTCGTTTTGCACCAAAAGCAGCAGCACCCTTGCCGATAGCGACTATGTTTTCAGCCAATTGAAGATTTAATCCTGCATCAGCACCAATGCCAATATTGTTTTCACCATAAATCAAGCTTGCAAGAGTAAATGTGCCTAATCCGATGTTTCTACCACCCGAAACTATATCACGCAACGAAGCATAACCAATTGCAACATTTCGTGTGCCGTTAACTGATTTCTGCATTGAAGTAGGCGAAAGATAAAAATTATAGAAGCCTGCTATGTGCTTTGGAAGATTGCCAATACCAACATTATCAAGGTCAACTGTTATTTCTTTTTCGCCGTTTTCGGTAATTTTATAAACTTTGATGTTGGTAATAGTGCCTGTGAAATTGCTTGTCGGAATAATTTGTAGAATGCCGTTATCGCCCGAACAAACAAGACCCCATTGAATGGAAGTTGTGCCGTTATAAGGTGAAGTCGGGTAAACACTTTCTATGCTTTCTGCATTGCCGAGTTTAAGAAGAATATAATCGCCCGTAACAGATGTGTTATATTCAATTATGAATTTTTCGCTGTCATTTGCGTTAATGGCAAAAGACAAAGGTTCAACGCTTCCGTTTGCGTGTGTAAAGCCGTCTTCAACATTACCACTCCAACCTGTGCCGAGCGTCGCAATATTATCGGTAATGGCAATATCATCAACGCCAAATGTTATATCGTCAACATATTTAACGTTTTTTTCGGTTTCTTCTTCGGTAATAAACCCACTATCGTTTTCAAGCTGACTTGTTTTTGTAGGGATTTTTATGATTTCTCCATCCGTATCAATCTGTACATTACAATTTTCCGGCATCTCGCCTGAGCCTACATATACGCCAGAAGAACCTACATCTCCTTTTAAAGATGCAATAAAATCAGCTTCGTCACCTTCAAAGCCGTTATCAACAGCTATATCGTAAATAGATTTTCCTCTTTCTCCTTGAGCACCTTGCTCTCCTTGCGAACCGCGTATACTCGTTGTAGTATAAGAAGTGCCATCAGTAAATTTTATAGTGAGCGTATAGTTATCGTTTAATACGGTTTCTAAAATTCCGTTACCTGTTATATTTGCGTTTCCACCAGATGATGACCCAGTCGCCGTTAGTTGAATATATGTAGAACCATTAAATCTAAATAAGGTTCCCGAAGAAATATCTATGTAAATTTTCCCTTCTTCGCCCGACAAAATATCTGTCCTGTCAGAGTCTGAGTAAAATTTATTTGCATAATAATAGCCTTCAATGACGCTTGATGCAAGAGCAGCCACTTCTTCTTTCGAGGCAAACTTGTCTATAATTTTATTCCACAAGTGAACAACGCCGTTGGCGTTTAGAAACTTATTTTCCATCTGTGCCTCCTTTCATTATAAAAACTCTCTGACATAATTGTCAGAGAGTTATCTTAATTATATATAAATTATTTTTGAGCATCAATCTGCTCAAAATCTTCTGCTGTGTCATGGTGTGGTTTATCAAGCCTGACACCGTTAATAAAATATGTGAGTCCTAATGTAATTTCGTTATCATAAATCATCCCGTCCGCAATGCGTTGAAAAACCTTGCCTTCTTCAGCGTAAATAATATTACTCACTTAATTCACCGCCTTCAGCGCTGTTTATTAGTTCGTCAATCTCTTCTTCTGTGAGCGCTTTACTATTTTCATCAATATCAGATAAATTCCCACTCCATGCTTGAATTTTTGGCTTGATATTTGAATTACTCCAAGTGGTCGCTCCTTGATACATCTCAAGAGACGAAGCTGGCACATATATCGCGTTTATAGTATTGTATGGAATTGCATTTATACTCGCTAAACTTGGAGGCGTTTCACTTTGCATGTATATGTATAACAGCGAAGGACAACTTTCGAATACATATGAACTGATAGCCGTTATTCCAGTTCCAATTGATACCGCTTCAAGCAAATCGCAGAGCCTGAATGCGCATGTGTTTATCGTTGTAACGCTATCTGGAATATTAATTGAAACAAGACTGTCACATTGACTGAAAGCATAGGAATCAATAATCTCAATACCCTCTTCGAGTGATACTTCTTCTAACGACGAACATCCACAATATGCGTATGCTCCTATCTGTTTTACATTGCCCGGTACCGATATAGATTTCAGGCCGGTACAATATCTGAATGCATACTCGTTGATATTAATAATATTTTCCGAAATATCTATGCTTGTTAAGCTCGAACAATTCTCAAACATGTACGGACTTATCTCGGTCATTCCTGTACTGAGTATAACAGATTGTAGTCCATAACAGTTTTGGAACACATAAGTACCCGTGGTTGTAACGCTATCAGGAATAACGACGTTATTTAACCCCTCGCAAGCTCTAAATGCATAATTTCCTATATTTATAACGCTATTAGAAATTTGTATATCTTTGAGAGATTTACAATTTTGAAATGCGTAATCAGATATTGTAATCACACCATCAGAAATTATTACTTTCGAAAGATTGTGACATCCACTAAACGCATTTTTACCGACATCTGTTATAGTTCCAGGAATGTTGATAGTCGTTAAGTTACTACATACAGAAAAAGCGCTATCAGGTATAACAGTGAGACCATCACCAAGTATAAAGCTTTTCAAACCAGAATTGGAGAACACACGCGCACCCAATGCTGTTACACTGTTGGGAATCACTACGCTCTCAAGGGATATACAGTTAGAGAACGCAGCTTCTCCGACACTTTGCACTCCTTCTAAAATCTCTATATTGGTAAGACTTTGGCATCCTGAAAACGCATACATGCCGATGTCTGTTATATTATCCGACATAACTACGTTTGTAAGACTTAAACATCCATAAAACGTGTAGTATTTAATTTGTGTTACTGAACTCGGAATTCTTATAGACAAAAGGCCGCTGTTACGAAAAGCACTACTTCCTATACTTGTAACTGTATTTGGAATTTCGAGAACTTGCAGCGCCAAACAACCTGAAAAAGCACTGTTTCCTATACTTGTAACGCCGTCGGGAATGTTAATGCTGTTCAATGCTCTGCAATCCGAAAAAGCACTATTTCCTATGCTTGTGACTGTATTTGGCAAAATAACATTTTCAAGCATTGCGCAATTCTTAAACATATTATCAGATATTTTTGTTGCATCTATCACTACAACTCTTTTGATATGATTGTCGCTATCAAAAACAAAACCAGACGATAAGTTGCCATATATAACGATATCTGTCGCGTATCCTTCACTATCATAAGCCATTACAGCAATTCCGTTTTCCATCTCATTTAGCGAATTTTGTATAGATGGTTTTATATTCCAATCGGTATTGTCTGCGTAGACCGAAGGAGCGAACACAAGACCCTGTACCGTTGGCGACTTTATGAGTAACGCCCTGTCTTCACCATATCCTTCTAATTGTACGGATACAATTGGATTTATCGTTACATCCGATGGTATTAATATGGATACTTTATTTCCTACAATCTCTTTATAAATCGCCGATGATTCATAACATCTACCACACTCGGAACTAAACACGACCCGATAATACTTAATATAATTATTCGCTGACATATATTCGGGAGGAATTATCGTTAACTCCGTAGCGTTATGTTCGCCACGATATCCTAATATATTGTCTCCGTCTGTTGGATACTGTGACGTGAAGTCTATTGTTTTATATCGCATTCAAACACCTCCTTAAAATTAATGAAAAAGCCGCCTGACTAAGGCGGCATATAAAACAAGTATTTTATTCAACAAAATTAATAAACGGCGATAACAACGCAATGTCAGAAGGAGATATACCGAGATTAATATCTAATGAAATATCAACCTTTTCTATCTCTTCCTCACAATCAAAACTTCCTATCTCGTTCATCATAGATATAAATTCTGTTTGGTGTTCCTGGGGGATAATTATATTTTCCCCGTCCTTAACACCATATTTTTCAAATGCTTCTCCTCTTTTCTTCTCGAAAAACTCCAGACTCGGAGTAAGTTTTGAAAGCATTATATATATTTTATACGCAGACTTAGTTGGTATGTTTTTATTCTGCGATATTTCGTCTAAGATGCCTTTTGCATTTATAATGTCAAAAATTTTCAATATTTAAGCTCCTTTTATTCGTTATGTAATTAAGCCTGTAATTCCATGTGCAGCTAACGCCGCAATATACAAGGCTCTGGCGCCAACAACTGGCAATCCTACAATGGTGTCACTTATTGCTTGTATAATAGCAGAAAGTTGAATAGGTATACCGAAGCTACCTTCTACCCACACATCAGTCCATGGCTGAGTGGCACTACCAAGCATAGCTCTGTCAAGAACTCCTGTACATGGTTTAAGAAAAAAAGCGTTAAACACACTGCCACTTATATTATGTTCAATCTCACAAAGACCCTTCCAATCTCCTCCGGGACGCGTGCCGAAAAGAATTTTTGTCGAACCCGCAATTGCCAAATTAGCATTGTTGGTAGCGCTACCAAAGAAGCCATCTGCTGTACTTGTGAAAGAAATAGCCGACGAAAACTTATCGCTATTACCATATTTCATAAGAATTGTATACCCGTCAAACTCCATCGTATAATTTCCGTTTTTCAATGTAAGTTTTTTATCTATTTCTGCGTTACGAGCAAATAACGCTCCTTTTTGCGTTACGCTAAAATTATAATCTGAACTATCGCCCGCATAGAAAACATATGTACCAGTTGTAGACATACCGGTATGACTGTTGTATAGCTTTGATGAATCTATTGTCCAGCCACCGATTTTACCACTTTTAGCGTGAACGGCACCATCTCTTGTTACAAAGAAATTGGTATTTTCTTCGTTTGCGATTACGCCCGTGCCAGCGTATCCAGACCAAAAAGCTGGGTCGTCTTCTTTTGTCGAAATTCCGCACATATAAGTCGGATTTCCGTTCTGGTCTTTGCCGTATGTTAGGCTTTCGGGCTGAATAAGCCACCCAGCAATATCGCCGCCAGATGCTCTAATACTTCCTGTGAGAGTTAAGTTTCCGCCCTCGTCTGCGCCAAAAACCTCGATTCCCGAGTTGTTGAGTATTCTGATTTTACCGTCATATACCGTTACTCCAGAATCATTTATTGTCGTGTATCTTGCATACGTTTCGTTAATATGTGGGGTGTAATCATTTAGGTCGACAGCCTTTTCCAGCATTACACCATCGATGCAAATTCCATACGCCGAGCCATTCTGTATCTCAACTCTTATGTTGGCAACCGAAGGAAGGTGAATTAATTTATAACACCTATTCCATACTGATGTCGTTGAGTTATTAACCGCGCTGTATTGTGACTGATTGTCAGTATGCCTACAGCTTTCTATCTCTTCGTCGGTATCACGGTTGATGATGCTTATTTTTAGGTCTTCAATTTTATCGAACGCTTTATCTTCTTCGTCTGTATTTCTTCTATAATAAAAACTTAAAACATAAGAATTGTTTCCGACTGAAGAACTAATAGACGATAGAGTTTGACTTATGGTGTTACCAGATTTTATGTATATACACTTATATCCTGTTGGGCACGCTAAATCTTTTCTATAAGCTTCTTCGAGAATTGCTCCGTCAGGAATATCCCAGTAATCTATTTCCGATTCAAACGAGCCATTTCTAATGTAGTTGGTTCCCTTCGATAGGGCTCCGGCAACTAATTTATCAACAGTTACTGTATTTGCGATTATGGACTGGCCGTAAAATCCGTATGTTGTTGAACCGTCGGATTTTATCATACGACCGATAGCCATTTGAGGTTTAACACCCCCAGTATCTTTATCTCTGTCCATAAACATCATTACGCCATTTGCACACCACATACCGTAATTCTGATTTCCGTTCTCATCGACAGAGTAACATTTAAAACCGTCATTTCCCATTGTAGTTTTGTTCACCGAATTAGACATCATTCTAAACGTCGTATCGATATCTGAGTTCTTTTGGGTCATGAGTTCGTTTATTTTTTCTTCACTTATTCCCCACTCAACTCTTTCCGTAGCAACAATATTTGCAGCGCTCGAAGCTGTTCTTTGTAGGTCGCTAAACACAGAAGTGGGGTCGGATAATCTTATCCTATTCCCGAATGTAAGTTCACAACTCGGCTCATCGTAATTAATTGAAATTTTTAAAAGATGAAACAGCGGAACATCTCCATTGGGAATTTCGACATATAATGACGACCTAATACTAAGTGATGAAATTGCGTCCTCGTATTCCTTCGAAAATAAAAAACTTTCCGCAGCAACGGTCATTTCGTACTCGGGTATGCTTATCTTTTCCAGAAGACTTTTGGACGAATTATATAAATCGGACTCCTGGGTAAATTTTTCGTCAATTCCCATTGCGTCGGTTATGATAATAGTGTCATCTGTATAAGTCTGCTGTTTTATATATCTTGTAAGGGCTTTATACATTTCAAAAGCTTTATTTTTAGCGTCTTCAATATTGTAACCCTCACCTTGATGGTAATACTCAGTAAACCGAGCCTCGAAGCCGTTACGTTTATATAAATCTGTTAAAACGGAATTAGCTCCATCGATTATTGACTCGGCATTTTCAAGCAATTTTGTATATAAGTTAGTTGAATTATCAATTATTACTCTATAGCCGTCTACAATACTGAGCTGTTCCTCAAGTGCTTTCTTTGCGTCTTCACTGTCATCGGTTACTGTGACACTTAAAGCCTCATACTGAGCATCGTATCCCTTTTTGTACGATTCGAGAGAATCTAATTCTGATTTTATTCCCATTTTAAGTTCTTGAGCTGAATATAAAAATCTGTTTAGTTCTTGCACACTCATATAATCTGATGTGCTTTGTTGCACTAAAATATTAATTCTATACCTGCTGATTTTGAAGAATATGTTTTCAATAGCGCCTGTATTAACCTCGGTGTTACTTTCTTCTACCAAGGCAAGAATGCCTGTAATCGCATCGTTTAGTTCGGTTTTGAACTGTAAAATCTCACCATCTGAGAGTCCTATATTAGTCAAAAAATCAGGATTATCAAGTATCTCAGACACATTACCATTCTCGCCCTTGCCAACCTCATCCACGAGCTTAAACTTGTACTCGCTTACTTTCGAAGGTGCATCAAGCCATTGCTGAACAATATTAGATGAATAATAAAACCCATTATATATATCGCCACTTTCCATTGATGATTTCCAATACTCAAGGAGCTCCTTAAGGGCTCCATCAATAAGTCCGATATTAATGTCGTGGTCGAAATTATATATCATTGAGTTTCCGAGAGGATTCGCAGAAGCAATACTCACACCTGCCGCACCCTCGACATTAAGCGTGTTGACATAACTGTCGATAGTGGTTGATATTTCACACGAGTTTAGAATGTTTGCTTCTGAAATCATCATTGGCAAAACTTCAAACACATCTTCTTGATGAAGAATCTGAATCTTGCGTTCTTCGATATTGAAATATACAAAACATCCGTAACTATCTTGAAGTTCGTTAGTTAAGAAAGAATAAACCGTAGCATCAGAATATTCAAAAGTCCTAAAAGACTCTCCAAGTGATTTGTATTTTTCTTTCATTTCAGCAGAGTGTTTGGCGCCATCACCTATCAATTCTGCTTGTCCGCCAAGAGTCCATGACGGAATCACTTTCATAATTTCATATAAAATACAGTTTTCATTCAGATAATCGCCACCCTGCTTTGCAATTTCTTCATTGTCTTTAGCAGTAAAATTATCTGCTTTATATAACTGATACGTGCCGTTTATATACGGCATTGCTATATTATTCAGTTCAAATTCGCAAGACTTTGCTTCTATTTGTTTATATTTTCCGCTTTCGTCTACGCATTCTGATGAGCCTGTTATAATAAAATAACCTACTCCTGCAACTTTAACTTGACGTCGTTCAATATGCTTGTCATAAATCGTCGAGTTGTATTCGGGGTTGTCGGTCTCGTAAATTCTATAAGATATGCTCGAAATATCACTCAAGCATATATCTGAATGCAAGTCTTCAGCATTTGTGATAATTCCGATTTCACTATCATCAGGATTACAGAGAATCAGTTCTGGACGCTCATATCTTCCAAAAAAGTCGAAGTTGCAATTCATACTAAGACTCTCGCCTCCTTATATGATATTTTTATATCTCCTATATTTTCAACATAAATCTCATTCTTGCCTGGTAGCAGTCTAAAGAATTTTTTGTTTGTATTTGAAATAAGGTTGCCTCCGTTAGACTTTATGAGACCTACAGACGGAATCATAACCATATCAATTCGATTATCGCCCGCAATAACACAAGTACCCCTTGTTTCTGAATCTGTGTTATTAATAATCATTGCCTTATTAATACCCACCGACTGACAAGTTTCTTTATAGTTACATGCGACACAGGAACTCTCCGACCCAATTCGTGTGGTTTTAGAGCATTCATTATTAGGTAGCACGCTAAATGTAAGTGTGGGATATATATAATCCTGCGAATCAGAATAGTTATAAACAAAGAACTTAGCAAACTTTATTTCAGAATTTCCTTCGTATGATTCATATGTTAGATTAGGAGACACAACAACTTCGTCTGTCCAACCCCAAGGCGCGTCACATATGATTTTAACCTTAAAGCCAAGTACGCCGAATGAGCCATCTATACCACCCTCGGTTCTCTCTGGTGATGTAATAATACAGTTGAAATGAATGTTATTGCCGTTGCTTGCTTCGATTTTCAACTCTTTGAATTGATTCTTATCAAAGAAATTTCTATAAATTTCTCTAACCTCAGACTCCATTAAAACCCTGTCTGAGACAATTTCTGCATCAAATTCTAATGGGTCTTCGTATTCAGACTTAGAAATGCTAAATTTATTACTTGCTCTGTTTTTGATAAAGTTACGAGTTTTTGCAGATGTCATCACTGTATCTGGACTACGCTCAATCCATACAAAACGCAATCCGTAAACATACGATGGAAATCCGTCATATGTAAATTGTTTATCTGATATATACAACCTTATCACCTCCTTATTGGAATGAGCCACCCATCGTGGGTGGCTCACAACGAATTAATTATTTATATAGGTGTTGAACCTTTTGTTTGGTTCCAGTATTTCCAGCTCCGCTTAATATGTTCTTAACTGTGTATTTGGCTATTTCGGGGAGCATCTTTCTTATTTCGTTCGCAACACCTTCTGGGTTATCGCTATTAATTTGGAATACAGGAGCAACTGTGACTTCCTTTACACTTGAGTCAACGACAGAATCTATGGAGCCGCTTTTGCCACTCAAAATTCCATCCCTTGCCCAGTCAGCAAGCAAACTTGGATTGCTAACAACCTTCATTAATCTCGCCGTGCTCTCAGCGTCGATTACACGAGAACCTTCTGTAAGTAGGCGATACTCATTTCCTGAACTATCTTTTACAAGATTTATTTCGTCGCCAAGTTCGTTGGTTCTGTACCATCCCTTTTTGGGAACATGGTCTGTGCCTGTCGCAAAGCTACCTGCGACCTTAAGAATACTTGAGCCGAGTCCTGCGAACGTTCCGACCAATCCGCCACCAAGGCTTAGCATAGTTCCAAATGGGCCGCCAATAAGGCCACCTGCCAAACTCATCATTCCGCCCATTAAGCCAGCCCCTATTTCAAGCATTGACGAACCGAAGTCGAGAGCTGTTGACGCCCAGTTATATATCTGTTTTCCCTGAGTAATCTTTTGGAATTCTGAATATTCAGCATCAGACATACCAGACTGTCCAATTTGACCATTTATTGATTCATATCCGGCTTTTGCACTGGCGTAGCTTTCTAATGCTTTAGTGGCAGTCTCCCACGAACCAGTTATATCATCTTTTATTGAAGTAGAATACTTTTTATTGTATTCCATAAGTTCATTATAAAGATTTGAGTTTTTATCACTAAGACGAGCCCATGCTTCCTCAACCAGATATTCGTTGTCATTTGCCAAGTCTTCGTATTCTGATATTTTAGCATCATACTTAACCTCTATGGACTTTTCTTCATCATCCAGTTGGTCATTCATAACATCATACGCTCTCTCGTTCTCCATATCTTCGAGTGCTTTTTGTGCCTCTTGAAGTTCTGCATACACTTCTTTATACTTTGCAACACCCGCTGCAGAGGTATCGTGAGAAAGAGCATTTAATTGTCTTTGAAGTTCAGAAATTGTGGAAAGCTGTTCTGCTCTTTCTTTTTCGTAATCTTCCTCGTCTTTCAAATCGCTTAAAGCTTCGCGACGAATTTCAATCAAATCGAGATATTTTTCTTTCGTCTCCTCAATCGCAGAAACCGCATCTTCGAGTTCCTGCTTTATCATTTCTACAACTTTAGCGTGAATATCTTCTATAGCAGATGCAGAATCCTCGAGCATTGCCTGTTCATGCTGGTACACTTCTTCTTGATTTTCCCAATACTGCTCTGTGTACATATTCTTATCTTTGAAATACGACTTGTAAAGGTCTTCAAGAGAGTTATAGTATTCTTCTTCAGATATGTAATTCATAGCAAGGGCATGGTCTAACAAGCCCTTTTCAAGGTCAAAATTTTCTTCGTGAGTATCTATACTGTCTTGAATGAGTTGTTGAATTGCCTCTATAGACGCCTCTGCTGCTTCTGTCATTTCTTCAATCGCTTCCGCTGCAGCGTCCGCCCACTTTTCTACCAGTTCAACACGAAGGTCGTAAAGCTCTTCTTCAATCTCTGTAGCTTCTTCGGAATACATCTCATTTCCAGCATAATATTCATCATACAATCTCTGAAGTTCAATTAAATATTGTTCTTCAGAAATAAGATTCATAGCAAGTTTATGTTCAAGAGCTTGTCTTTCAGCCTCGAAAGCATCGTTATGGGCTTGCTTTACTTCTTCCAAGAATTCCGTTTCTGCCTGGAGTCTTGCAGTTGTGTTTGAACCATATAGCCCTTTTTCTTCAATTGCCTTTTGAAGTTCTCCATAACCATCATCGTAAAGCTCCTTGATTTTTGCAAAATATTCTTCTTCCGATATTTCTCCCTTTGTTCGCTTGTAATCAAGTAATGCTTTTTCGTCATCAATATGGCTTTGAATTTTTTCTTTTTCCCAGCCATAAAGCTCTTCTTCAATGGCCATTATTTCATCGGCGTATTTTTCAGTATCTTTGAGGTGTGATTTATATGCAGAAGCGAGCCAATCGTAATACTCCTCTTGGGTCATCTTGTCCATTTCGACAAGGTGCTTTTTTTCTTTTACAAGATTATTCCAAGCCTCGAGATTTGCATCTTGAGAGCCTCCACTACCACTACCATTACCCGTACCTGTGACTTTAAATTTATTAGGGTCTACTTCATCGTACTCTATAGGCTGGTCTAAAATCTTTTGTGCTTGTAACCATGCTGACTGAGCCTTAACTCTATAAAGTTGATAATTCCTTCCATCTCCAATTTTTTGATAATCAAGAGATGTTTGGTTATACGCTTCTGCATCAGCAAGCAATTGTTTTGCCTTTGCCAAATTCTCAAGCGAAGCTGAGGTAGCATTGGCTGAATTTGCTAATGCTATAAGTTGGTCAACATCACTACTTGTATGAATCTCATTCCCGTTAACTGTTAGTTTTTCTAACGCCACTCTTGCTAATACCTGATGCGTGACAGAACCAGCCTCTGCCTCGCCATACAAGGCGTTTATCTCTTCATATGTTTTATCTTTATATTCACCAGTAGTATACTTCAAATATTCTTTCTGGTATGCAAGTCTTTCTGCCGCAACTGCCGAAGCATTAGACACTCCTATAGATTCGAGCCAAGAGGCAAGGAGTTTTTCGTCTTCGACGGTTAAATCTCCTGTTGCGATAGCGTTGTCTATTATTTTATTGGTAAGTTCATCAAATACCTCTTGAATATCGTCTATGTCGCCTTCCGCATCAAGAATTTTATCTATATATTCGTCTGAGGCAATTCCTGCATCTTCCAATGCCGACGAGAGTTTTGTTATGTTTTCATAACTAACTCCCTCTCCTTCGTTTAACGCTGCCACAATAGAATTCATTGCGTTTCCAACGCCAGACACTTTGTCAAGCGACGCTATTTTGTTGCTAAGTTTCTCAATTGAGTCCCCAGCTTCGTTTGCGCTATCGGTTGCGTCTGCGTAAAATCCCACAAATTGAGTTTGCTTACTTAATACATTGTCGATAGAATCCTCTATGTCTTTTTCGCTGCCCACAAACTCGCCAGACGCAGAGGCCGTATCTATTAATCCCTGCCTAAATTGGTCGAACTCGCCCTGTGTTTTAGGGAGCTCATTTCCAGAAAGTTGTGTTAACATATATTGTTCGGCTAAATTATCGTTAAGATTACCGACGGCATTTTCGTATCCACTCACAGCCTCGGACAGGGCGTTGTATCTTTCATGTAAAAATTCATAAATAACATTTTGAGACCCTGCCTCGTCTCCTACAACGTCTAACATTTCGCCATATTCTTCGTATGCAGCAATTAATCCTTCTACAGTATTTATATCATGTTCAGATTCTACAGTAAATTTATCCCAATATTGCGACTCCCAAGACATATCGGCGTATGTATGTTTTATATCAAATCCCGCTTCTACAAGTGCCTTATATGCCCTAAGCGCTTCTTGGCTCGCTTCGCCGTTATAATCTATACCATAGTATTCAATATCTCTTTTGAATTCTTTTGAAAAAAAGTTTGTGGGCAATTTCGTGTCTAACAAGACATCCTCAGCCGCATCTACGGCCGGTCTCAAATCCCTTTCTGATTTTTTTAATTCTTCTACGGCATATTCTCTAAGCGCTGCAGTTGCAGACCCGTATTTTTTTATCAGGTCATCAAGTTCTGTCTTTGTTAGACCCAACTCTTTACGTAGTTCTTCCTGTTTATTTGCAAGCTGCTCTGTGACATCTTTATTAGTTTTAACTTCTTCACTCAATGCCAAATAGTCATTGGTTAAGGTGGAAATATTGTTGGAGGTTTCAGATGCTTGCTCTCCAGCTTGTATAAGTTCTTTCCTGTGCTCCTCAACCGCTTCTTTAGCTTTGTTTGCCGCCTGCGCAATTAAAGTAATCGCAGTAACAACAATCATAAAAGCTGCAACTGCAATTTGAGCAGTTGACGCCGAAATTCCAACTGCGTTAAAAGCTGCACTCATACGACCCAGTGCGGTAGTGGACTGTCCATATACAGCTAACGCTCCCGCCGATGCGTTTTTAGAAGCTATAGTCATAGCCTTATATACCGCCATCGCCCGTTGTACTTTTTGAAGACCTGTACCCAATTTACCAAAACGACTAATTAGCTTTGTTACTCCAGTAATTATGCTGTCTGTTTTTAAAACTAATAAAGTTGCTCCGACTGCTGTCAGAATCGTTCTTAGTCCACCTAACGCCGATATAAATTTACCAATCAAATTCAAAAAATTTAACAAATTTGTACCCGCATTGACTATTGATTTTACAAAATCACCGTTAATTACAGTATTTGACAGTTCTTGAAACGTAGCTTTAAACTGCGAGAGTCTACCTTCAATAGACTCAAGATATTTTTCATTTTCTGCTAAAGCCGAGCCCGCCGAATCAGCAGATGTAGCTAACGCCTCTTCTGCAACCTCAAAGTTTTCTAAAATCGCTGCAAGGACATTAGAGTTTCGTTTTCCACCTGAAAGTTCCAATATATTAGCCTGAGAAATATCTGTGAGTTCGCCCCACACACCGGATAATTCTTTGAGAATTTGATATGTAGATTTATACGTATCTTCATCTATCTGAATATCTACTTTATTGCCTGTAAGTGCCAGAATTTCATCTCTGAGCTCTGACATGCTATTGGCCATTCCGTCGGTTGCCTCTCCTGCTTCTTCTGCGTCTGTTTTTGACGCTCTAAGATACATTGAGACGGTTTTTAATGTAGTACCGACCTTTTCAGGGTCTTGAACTATGGTGTTTGCCGCTGTAGCAAGCGCAATCGTTTCGTCAAGTGTGTTATTTGCTGATTTCATTGCCGCAGCAGAACGAAGAAGAGCTTCACCAACACCAACTGATGAAATTGCATAATTGTTACCTACTTCGTTGAATTTATCAACGATAGTCATTACATCTTTAGCTTCTATTCCAAAAGCCTGCATCGAGGCTATTATACTTTCTGAGGCAATGCTTATATCGTCGATACCGTCACCAACGTTTTTATAGACAATCGCAGCGTCAGCAAGTTTTTCCGCTTCTTCAATTCTAAATCCAAGACGAGCAAAGTCTGCGCTTGCGGTCACCACGTCAGATATCGTGGCTCCAAGTTCTTTAGCTCTCGTAGTAGCATTAGTTAAAAACCTATCATATGTGGCGTCTGTTTCATCAGTGACTTTTTTTAATTCGGTCATCGCTGTATCAAGTTCAATTACCGACTCGACCATCTGCCTAACAACACGGTATGCCGCCATTACAACTCTTGTTATACTAAACCATGTTGAAAATTTTTCTGTTAATCCTTTAATTCTGCTTGTCCACGTTTGGGTGTCTTCTCCAGCCTGTTTTATGGCGGTTCCAGTGTTGGATGTAGTTAGTTGAATTCTGTTAAATTCATCTCTAAATTGCCTTGCGGTCAGAGTTCCTTGGCTTAATCTATTAGCCAGTCTCTCAAGTTCTCCTTCTTGACTTGCGTATGTTTTGTACGATTCACTTGATTTGCCGTGCTTCGCCGCCGTCCATTTTTCTGTATTTGCTCTAACTTGAACTAAGAGGTTATTAACCTTTGTCATAGCGACGCGGTAACCTTCGGTGCCAACAGATAGCCTTTGCTCTTCTGCTGTAGCTCCAGACATCTCAGCTCTAAACGCTGACATTGCTGTTTTCGCCTCTTCAATCGCCGTGCTACCACTTAACCCAACTCTGCGGAGACCTTCCTCAAGAGGTAAACTTTCAGACCCTGCAATCCTCATAGCTTCCGATAGAAGGCTTATTTGCGTCTGCAAATTTGCATATGTTGAAAGGTTTGCATATCCACCATTGCTATTTAACAGATTTTGCATTTGTGCAATCGTGGAATACATAGAATTCATACTAATAACACCAGAAGAACCCGTCTGCTCCATTTCCAGACGAAACGCCGACATTGCATTTCGCGCTCCGTCAATAGCAGCGGAACCAGATAACCCCAATCTATTCAGGGCCTCATTAACTGAAATCGATTCTGTTTGTGCTAAAGTTAAAGCTTGATTAAACAATTCTGCTTGGGAGACGAGATTTGTATATGTTGATATATTATTAGCATTTGTATTGGTTCGCATTAATGATAACATTTGACGATACAAATCGTTAATTTCTCTTACCGTTGTTATTCGGTTAGATTCGACGGCAGATGCATCGCTAATTCTTGCGGTAATATCCGTTGTTCGGCGACTAATCTCCCCCGTCTCTGTGTTATAGGTCATAAGATAATTAACCATATGACCCATTTCGTTGGTACCCCTTACTTGGAGTGCTACCAATTGCTGTTCTGCATCTGCAGCCTCTAATAATCTCGCACGAACCTCCGTCGCGCGAACATTGGCTTCATTAAGGCTTTGAGTTAGTGCAGATGCGCCCTGCGGCGAAATACCATTAATCGAAGCAATGGCCTGTTGAATTCTTTCTGAATTAACAGAGTTTAATTCCGCCCTCATCGTTTGAACTGCAGATATAGCACTCTGTGTTGAACTTGCAACTCGCTCAATATCCCCACTAATATTTGACCCGTTGGTAGAACCAATAGTTACTCTGCCCATGTTGCCTATCTGGGTTTGTATATTTGAAATTTCATTTCTAAAATTATTAATAGTATTTTGGTCTATATTTAAGCCCACAGTTATCCTGGGCGGGTTGCCATTAATTAATGTCTCAAGTTCTTTAATATCATCTTGAATTTTTGTATAACTCGCTTGAGCGTCTATTCGCACGTCAAGGAAAAAATCAGCCATAAAATTCTCACCATCCTTTATGAATAAAATAAAGGACTGGCTCACCACCAGTCCTACTGTTTGCTATTTGTGCAAATAGGATGGTGTTCGCACAAATACCTATCGCAACAAATATTATTTATATATTTCGTCGGCTGTAACGCTTATTACCCCATATTCTCCAGCGTAATTCGCCATATATGTTCTTATAGCATTATCAATAAAATGAGTTCCATCTCTCATTGGCAAGCTTGGTATACTCCAAG
>JAZNPJ010000082.1:0-11905 GCA_045589635.1 Clostridia bacterium | reverse complement strand
GAGGGTTTCCACACCCTCCCATAATATTGTTGGAATGATTTTGCGGGCGAGAGCGTGAATCGCCCCTGCAATGTGGGGTTATACATTGTAGGGGAGGGTTTCCATGCCCTCCCGAAAATTGCGGAACGAGCAAGCCCGTTCCCTACGGTGGTTGTTTGATTATACATTGTAGGGTTTGTCGATGATGCAAAAGAACGAAATAAAAAATTAAATACAACAAATTCAAAAGGAGAAAAATATGGCAAAACAACCAATCGCCTTAGTCATTATGGACGGCTACGGCTTATCGGATATAAAAGAGGGTAACGCAATCATGGCGGCAAATACCCCAAATCTTGATAAATACTTTGCACAGTATCCTCACTCAAAGCTTAGTGCTTCGGGTCTTGATGTAGGTCTCCCTCAGGGTCAAATGGGTAACAGTGAGGTTGGTCATACAAATATCGGTGCAGGCAGAGTTGTTTATCAACAACTCGTTAAAATTTCAAAATCTATAACAGACGGAGATTTCTTTAAAAATGAGGCACTTGTCGGTGCAATCGAGAATTGCAAAAAGAACAACAGTGCGCTTCATCTTATAGGACTTCTTTCTGACGGTGGTGTTCACTCACATAATGAACACCTCTACGGACTTTTGGAAATGGCAAAGAGAGAGGGTCTTACAAAGGTATATATTCACGCATTCCTTGACGGACGTGATGTACCGCCAACATCAGGTGCAGACTTTATGGCAGACTTGTGCGATAAAACAAATAAAATCGGTGTAGGTAGTGTCGCAACTGTTATGGGACGTTTTTATGCAATGGACAGAGATAACGCGTGGGACAGAGTCGAAAAGGCTTACAGAGCAATGGTATTTGGCGAGGGCAATCAGGAGGAACACCCTGTAGATGCTATCAAAAACTCTTATAATAACGATGTTACAGACGAATTTGTTGTGCCTACTGTTACCGATAAGAGCGGAATGATAAAGGAAAACGATTCAGTTGTATGCTTTAACTTCCGTCCTGACAGAGCAAGACAGATTACAAGAGCATACGTTGATGAGGCCTTTGACGGTTTTAAGAGAGATTATCAAAAGCTGTATTATGTATGTATGGCACAATATGACGCTACAATGCCAAACGTATCTGTTGCATTCCCGCCTGAGGAATTAACAATGACATTTGGTGAATACATTTCTAAAAAAGGACTTACTCAGCTAAGAATTGCCGAAACACAAAAATATGCACACGTAACATTCTTCTTTAATGGCGGTGAGGAAACTCAATTTGAGGGTGAGGACAGAATTCTTATTAAATCACCTGACGTTGAAACCTTTGATTTAAAACCCGAAATGAGTGCATATGAAGTATGCGATGCGGCAGTTGAGGCGGTAAATGACGATAAGTTTGACGTTATAATCCTAAACTATGCAAACTGCGATATGGTAGGTCATACAGGCTTTATGGACGCGTCAATCAAGGCTGTCGAGGCGGTTGACGAGTGTGTGGGTAAATTCAGCGAAGCAGTTTTGGCAAAGGGCGGCAAGGTTATTATTACTGCCGACCACGGAAATGCCGACTGTCTTGTTGACCCCATTACAAAGGCAACCTTTACTGCACATACCACAAACCCTGTTCCTATGATAGTTTTAGGTGCGGGTGATGTAAAGGTAAAGGACGGAAGACTTTGCGACTTGTGTCCGACAATGCTCGATTTAATGAACTTAGAAAAGCCTGAACAAATGTCAGGCGAAAGCTTAATAGTTAAGTAATAAAAGGTGTTGCTAAAAGCAACACCTTTTTTACTCCTCTATATATTCCTTTACAAATTTATCAATTTCACACTCACTATCGGGAATATCTACTTCGCAATAATAACACCAGCACTCCTTATGTACAACAGTTTCGTTTGGTTTTAATTTTTTTAACTCGCCAAGCGACTCCATTTCGAGCATAAACTTTGAAGTATATGTATGAAAATTTGTATTGCCCTCAGGGTGTACCTTATCAAGTGCAGTATCAAAATACTTAACAAACACATCACCGTGATTAAAATACGCAGCCCATCCTTGTTGGCTTAACTGACCCACCTTGAAGTTTGTTGTGGCGTTTTCGTCCTGCTTAAGAGAAATATACTTCTTGCCCCACTTAACTCGTTTATCGTCTAAATAGGTGTACTTCCATATAACAAGACTTCTGTAAGCGAGATTGGTTTCCTCAGGAGTTGGAACGGGGAAAATCTCCGTACCACCCGGTGATAAAACTGTCAGTCCCCATGGTGCAAGCTCTGTTTCTTTTGTGCCAACATTGGTGATTTTGTGAACAACATGCACACAGTTGTCCTCGCTCATTGTTATTTCAATCACCTTTTGAATATCATTTGTTATCTCAACGGGCGGAATTAACCTTATTCCGTTTTCGACTTTCTCGTATTTGACCTTATTGTTGTCGGGATAATATGTATAATCAGTTTCGGGATTTATCCAAAGACGGTGTCCGCCTCTTATGTGCCATACACCCTTATCATCACCAAAAAGGTTGTCGGTGATATCTTTTGAATCAAGAAAATTTATTTTGTCATCTGTGTCCTCAAAAAACATATTCTCTTTGCCAATGGCAGAAAATTTTATAATTCTCGGCCCAAAATCCAATGTTGCAAAAAGCTCGTTTTTTCCGTCAGAAAGTCTTACACATTTTCCCCATTGACCATATATTTCTTCGCTTATTTGTACCATATCCATAATGTACTCCTCAGTTTATTTTATGGAGTTATTATATCAAATAATTTGCGAAAAATCAATATTTTTTTTATTTACCCTAACAACATTCAACTTAGAGGGATTAAATTCCATCATATCAATAATATCCTTTGTTGTTCCTGGCTTTCCGTCCCAAAAAGCAAACAACATATCACATCTTCCTGCAATTATCATATCACGTAAAAGGTCTACGCCATCTTTGATATCGCTATATTTAGGATATAGCACTGTGATTGATATTTCATTTTCATTTGCATATCTCTGTGCTATTTTATGAATTTCTTTTTCTGTGCCGGTTATTATATGAGTTGCAAATGACGGAACAATTTCCGAAATATCATAATTTTTAATTGACGACGAACCAATTATTCCAACTATCATTTTAATACCTCTCATTAAAAAATGCGTAGTCTCAAACGAAACTACGCACAAAAAACGCAAATCCCGTTTGTTTGGTTGCGACGCAAACTTAAACAGGTATTATACAATAAAACATGCTTTAGGAATCTGCATTTTTAACAAATTTCTACATGTTTTATTGTACGCAAAAAAGTTTTTTGTAATCAAAAAAACACCTGTTATTTCTTATTAAATTTGCATCGCATAATTATTATACCACAGTTGATGTAATTTGTCAAATTAAAAATACATCGTAGGGGAGGGGCTTGCTCCTCCCGAAAAAACAAAAATTACAAAAGCTGTTGACAAAATCCAAAATTTATATTATAATAACAATGTAAAAAAGGCAAGACCTCAAACGGTTATGCCCTAACTTAGTTATTTTTTAGAATAACCGTCGGACCAGGGCGGTTATTCTGCTTTTATGGAAAAGATTATCAGTATAACTATAATCTCTAAAATTGCAAATAACAATTTTCTTGCCATATGTAGCAACTTGCTTACTTTTCATAAGCATTCCCCCCTTTCATAAACTCGGAAAAATCCTGTAAATGTAAAGGCGGACATAACCGCCGGTGTAAACACCGTTAAGAAATCTTGCCTGATGTCGATTTTTATCGACATTTTTTATTATACACCAAAACCCCCTCAAAATCAACAATAACAACAATAATGAAATAATAATGTAAAAAATAATTTTGTTAAAACCTTGCAAAAATAAGGAAAATATTATATAATAGATGTATCTAAGCATTTTTAGGCAAAAAAGGGGTTTTAATCATGAATAAAAAATATATTGTAATCTTGGGCGATGGTATGGCAGACTACGGAGTAGATTACTTTGGCGGCAAAACAATATTAGAGGTAGCAAATAAGCCGACTATCGACTATATGTCGGTAAATGGTGAATTGGGTATGGTAAAAACCGTTCAGGACGGTATGAAACCTGGTTCGGACGTTGCAAATCTTTCCGTTATGGGCTATGATACAACAAAGTGCTATACGGGTCGTTCACCGCTCGAGGCGGCGTCAATAGGCGTTGAACTTTCAGATACAGATGTAACTTTCAGATGTAACCTTGTTACACTAAGTGATGAAGAAAATTACGAAGATAAAACAATGCTCGACTACAGTGCAGGCGAAATATCAACAGAGGAAGCAACAGAGCTTATAGCTGCAGTTGCAAAGGAGCTTGATACTGATTTAATTAAGTTCTATTCGGGCGTTAGCTATCGTCATTTAACAGTGTGGAATGGTGGCTCAACAAATGTAAGCCTTACTCCCCCGCACGATATTTCCGATAAAAAAGTAGGCAACTATCTCCCCAAAGGCGACGGTGCCGATACTCTTTTGGAAATGATGAAAAAGAGCGAAAAAATCCTAAAAGAGCACCCCGTAAATAAAGCACGAAAAGAGGCGGGCAAGAATATGGCAACCTCAATATGGCTATGGGGCGAGGGAACAAAACCGCAGATTGATAATTTCTACCAAAAGTATGGCATAAAAGCATCTGTCATAAGCGCTGTTGACCTTATAAAAGGCATTGCAATATGTGCAGATATGAAATCAATAGACGTTGAGGGTGCAACAGGAAACTGCGAAACTAACTGGGACGGAAAAGCACAAGCAGCTTTGGATACACTCTTAAACGACAGCGATTTTGTATATGTACATATGGAGGCACCTGACGAAATGGGACATCAGGGACTACCTGATAAGAAGAAGCTCGCAGTGGAAATAATAGACGAAAAAGTGGTTAAGTTTTTAAAGGAAGAATTAGAAAAACGGGGCATTGACTATCGTATGCTTATACTTCCCGACCACCCGACACCTATAAAGCTAAAAACACACGTCAGCGACCCCGTACCATATATTATATACGACAGTACGAATAAGGGCTTTGCAAGCGGTATGGAATATACAGAAGAAAATGCAAATAAAACAGGTATATTTATAGGAAAGGGTTATACCCTTATGGACAAGTTCCTGCAAAAGTAAACCTTGCAGAGGTATTTAAAGTATGAGAATAAAAAATAACTGGCTTAGAATTTTAATATTTTTGGTAATAACTGCGATAGTGGTTGCGGCAGTATGGTTATCACTTTCAAAGATATTGGACCTTTTAGGTTTTGTGGTTAGTCTGTTTTTGCCGTTTCTTTTAGGCTTTGTATTTGCCTCGGCGGTAAAACCGCTTGCAGATTTGTTGCAAAAAAAGCTATCCATTCCGCGCGGTATGAGTGCAATATTGGTTATAATACTCACAATAGGTATTATAGGTGGAGCAATCACGTGGGGAGTTTGGAAAATAATTGAGCAGGGCAGACAAATATACGAGCAGTTTCCGCAGATATACGAGTCGGCAAGGCTCAGCTTTGTAAGAATAGCAGAGGGCTGGAAAGACGTGTATGCGTCGTTGCCGCAGAATATTCAGCAGATAATAACAGAATTTGGCAATACATTTTCAGTCAAGGCATCGGGTTTTATAAATAATACATCTGAGCCTGTGGTAGACTGGGCGTCGCGATTTGCAAAAGCAATTCCGCGTGTGTTTGTGGGTGTGATAGTTTTTGTATTGTCGGGATATTTTATGATTACCGACGACGGAACAGTTTTGGCACTAACCACTAAAATTACAGGCGAAAGACTACGTTATAGATTCTCGCTTGTTGGTAGGCAGATTAAAACATATCTGGGCGGATATATCAAAACACAGGCAATTTTGATGATTATAGCCTTTGTTATAATATTTACGTCTCTGTCCATTCTTGGAGTACGATATGCACTTTTGATTGCATTGGGTATAGCTTTCTTAGACGCATTGCCATTCTTTGGAAGCGGTTTTGTGCTATGGCCATGGACAGTAATAGGCTTTGCAATGGGCGATATAAAAATAGGTATAGGTCTTATTCTGACTTATGTGGTACTTGTCATTATGCGAAGACTTGTAGAGCCAAAGCTTTTAAGCTCCAAAGTTGGAATGCATCCATTGCTGACACTTATGTCAATGTATGTGGGTTATAAGATATTAAGCATTGGCGGTCTTATATTCGGCCCCGCAATAATGATGCTTATAATAAGCTTCCACAAGGCAGGGTTATTCGACCCGTTAATAGCTTTTGTAAAGCTTGTATTTAAATTTATAAAAGAACAACTTGTATTACTAAAAGACTTTTTCATAAAATTAGCAGGGAGTGATTGGAATGAATAATAAATTTTATATTACTACAGCGATTGCATATACATCAAAAACACCTCATATAGGTAACACATATGAGCTTATACTAACAGATGCGATTGCAAGATTTAACCGCTTTATCGGTAAGGACGTCTACTTTTTAACGGGTACGGACGAGCATGGTCAGAAAATTCAGCAAATTGCCGAGGAGCAAGGCATTTCTCCACAACAACACGTAGATAAAATCGCGGGCGAAATACGCGACATTGCCGATATGCTCAATATCAGCTACGATGGATTTATAAGAACAACCGACGATTATCACGTAAAAGCAGTACAACAGATATTTAAAAAGTTGTATGATAAAGGCGATATATATAAGGGTGCATATGAGGGTCTATATTGTACTCCTTGCGAATCGTTCTGGACACAATCTCAGTTAAAGGACGGAAAGTGTCCCGACTGCGGACGTGAAGTGCAAAAGACAAAGGAAGAAGCATACTTCTTTAAAATGAGTAAGTACGGTCAAAAACTTATGGAGCATATCGAGAATAATCCTGAGTTTATTCAACCTGAATCACGTAAAAAGGAAATGGTAAATAACTTCCTAAAACCAGGTCTTCAGGACTTGTGTGTTTCAAGAAGCTCATTTAACTGGGGTGTCCCCGTTGATTTTGATGATGAACACGTTATATATGTGTGGATAGATGCACTTTCAAACTACATTACCGCTCTTGGCTACACTCCCGAGGAAAAGGGCGAGCTTTATAATAAATACTGGCCCGCAGATGTGCATGTAATAGGTAAGGATATTCTTCGTTTCCACACAATCTACTGGCCAATTATATTGATGGCTTTGGGCGAGGAATTACCAAAGCAAGTGTTTGGACATCCGTGGATGCTTGTGGGCGAGGAGAAGATGTCAAAATCCCGTGGTAATGTTATTTATGCACAGGATTTGGTACGTCATTTTGGTACAGACGCAGTAAGATATTACTCATTGCACGAAATGCCGTTTGCTCAGGACGGAACAATCACATACGACGTGTTCATGACACGCTTTAACTCCGACTTGGCAAATACATTGGGTAACCTTGTAAACAGAACAATCGCAATGGTTAATAAGTATTTTGACGGAATAATCCAACCTGGCGATGTATCAGGCGAGTTTGATGATGACTTAAAGGCGGTAGCAACAGGCGCTATTGCAAAAATCACCGAGAAAATGAAGAGTCTGCACGTTGCTGACAGCTTAGACGAAATATGGGCAGTGGTAAATAGAGCAAACAAGTACATTGACGAAACAACACCATGGATACTTGCAAAAGACGAGGCAACAAAACCGCGTCTCGGCACAGTTTTGTATAACCTTGTAGAAACTATAAGAATTATCGCGTCATTGCTTTCTTCGTTTATTCCCGAAACTGCCAAGAAGATAAAAGAACAACTTTGTGCAGAGGATTTAAGCTTTGAAAGTGCCGATAAGTTTGGCATAACAAAGGCTGGTACAAAGGTGGGCGAGGCAGTAGCACTGTTTGCAAGACTTGATATCGAAAAGAAAATGGAGGAAATTATGGCAGAAATTGCAGAAAATTCAGAAGAAAAAATAGAAATTGCACCATATAAGGACTTTGTTGAGTTTGATGACTTCGAAAAGCTTGATATAAGAGTTGGTAAGGTGCTTGAATGTGAAAGAGTACCAAAGTCGAAAAAACTTTTAAGATTTACTCTTGAGGTAGGAAGCGAGAAAAGACAAATTCTTTCGGGAATTTCGCAATTCCACGAGCCTGAGGAACTAATTGGCAAAAATGTGCTCTTTATAGCAAACTTCAAGCCAAGAACAATGATGGGACTCGAATCAAACGGAATGATTTTATCGGCAGAACATGACGGAAATCTAACAGTTTTAACAACGCTGAAGGATATACAGAGCGGTGCGGAAGTTGTGTAATAAAAATGGGATGTTTAAAAATATCTCCTGATTATCGTAGGGAACGGATTTATCCGTTCCTTTTTTGTGTAATTTTTATGTACATCGTAGGGGAGGGGCTTGCTCCTCCCGTTTTTCATCGTAGAGAACGGTTTCCACTACGCTCTCAAAACCGTTGGTTTTGTCGCTACAAATTGCGTTGCAATTTGTTCACCTTGCTCGTTCCGTTTTTCATCGTAGGGACCGGCGTCCCCGACGGTCCGAAAAAAAGAGGACGGAAAATTCCGTCCGCTTAGATTTCTAATTACATCAATTATGCTTGTGTCCAGCTTTCCCAGTCAGTAACTGTTGTTACATCTACCTGAGCTGCACCAGCAGTTTCAAGTGCTCTCTTAGCAAGGTCTGCATTTGTAACAGATGTTGTAATAATATCTTCAGATGAGAAGATAGATATATTCATTTTTGGCATTTCAAAATTTTTCATTATATTTCTCCTCCTCTAAATTAGTTTGCTGCTGGTGTTACAACGTTTAGCTTAACTTCGCTAACGTCTGCTACACCTACGATAACGATACCAAGCTTAGCTGGACCTGAAATGTTTGCAATATTTATGTCCTTCTTCTTATCAGCTCCGCCGAACTTAGCTGACCAGAATGCAGTTTGACCTGACTTAAAGTCATACTCGTCACTGATGTATGCAACTGCAGCTTCGCTGTCTTCGATATAAACTTCATCTGCGCCAGCTACTGCATTGTCTTTCTTTGTAGTTCCAACAACGTCTGTTGTTGGACCAGCTGGCTCTTCTGGCTTAATAACTGCGTTTGTGATGTCAGTTATTACATACTCTATTGGTGTTCCTTTTGCAACATTAATGTCTTGATCTGCATCATATTCTGAGCTTATTTCAACAATACCAATTTTTGCAGATGATAAAGCAACGTCATATGCTGCTTCTTTGTCACCTGTAATTCTGAAGCACAAAGTTGCAATCTTATTAATTTCTCCAGCGTAATAGCTTTCATAACTACCTGTATTTAGAGTATAAATTGTCCATTTCTTGTCAGTTGTGTTATTTTTAAATTGAAGATACTCTGCAATAGAAGATTTATTAGCAATATATGATAGTCCTGTCACGTGAGGAATATCAAAACCTACTGATTGAAGCATTTTACCTGAATATTCATCATAGAAAGTATTCTCCCAGTCTGCATATTCCACTTCATATGGCACCAAAGTATCAGGAATTGATGCATAAACATTAACATATGCAAACAGTGTGGTGCCTACTGTTTCATATCTATCAAATTCTAGTCTTGCTGTTGCTTCTGCTGCATTAGCAACCATTGTTGTTGATACAAACGAAGAAGCTGCTATAGCTACTGAAGCAACAAGCGCTAATATTTTCTTTAATTTCATAATAAGCTTTCCTTTCTTTTACTATCATGATTAATTCACTTTTTATTGTAGTGTTGCATTTCCTAGATATACATTCAGTATCATTGAAGCATCACTAATGTCGATTACGCCATCAGGAGCCCCTTTTGGAGCAACGTCTGCTGCCAACTTTTGTGTGTCTGTTAGAGCAGTATTTCCCAAATATGCATTAAGTACGGCTGAAGCATCACTAATATCAATTACATCATCATCATTGATATCACCCAAAGTATATTCAGGCTCATCTGGTTGTGGTGCTGTTGGTTCAGCTGGCAATGCTGTGTATAAATTTGTAACTGTTGTTGGAACTTTAATCTCGCAAGCATCAAAAGCCACACCATTTACTTCACCGTTACCACCAACTCTTACAAAGTAAGTCTGGCTTGCTTTCCATGATGTTGTAAGAGTGTTAAGGGCAGGTTGTAGCTTGTTATACTCAACCATAGCTGCATCATAATCTTTTTGTGTTCCTGTTTCCTCATAAGCATCAAGAGCAGCCTCATAAGCATCAAGAACTGCCTCATATGCAGCAAGTGCCGCTTTGTTTGCATCATCAACAGATTTAGCAAGGTCTGCTTGTGCTCCAACCATTACCTGAACACCCTCAAAAGTTCCTTCCTGACCAATCTGAGTGATGTCAGCTTCTGCAACTGTACCATTTACATTGTTGTTAAGAATCAACAATGTTTGTTGTTCTGCACCTGCACTGTACTCAATACCTGATATTGTAGCCTTACCTGTAGCTGGATCGTATGTAGCTGTCATAGCGCTTGCGCTTACAGCAAGAGCAGCAATAGCCAATACTGTAGCCGCGGTCGTTGAAAGCAATCTAAATAGTTTCATATTATATGAAACCGTCGTGCAAAACAAAAAACACATCGTAGGGAACGGTTTCCGCTACGCTCTCAAAACCGTTGGTTTTGTCGCTACAAATTGCGTTGCAATTTGTTCACCTTGCTCGTTCCGTTATTTTTTGGAATATTCCAATTATTCTGCGAATTTTGTGATTTTGTTAGAAGTATACAAACACAGTATATAGACGTTGTTAAAATGCACAAATTTTGTAAATGTTTATAAAAACACTTGAAAAAAACTTTACATTGTAGTAAAATAGTTGTAATGGTGATACTTGTCATCATTGGGTTGTTTTTTGTTTGCGGGAGAGAAACGCGGACAAAATGTTTTTTTTTCAAATTAAGAGAGAACACCTGAGGAATGACATAACAATCGGATATGCAGATTTATCTGCACACAACAAAAGAAAACTTTTGCGCGGGGAGAATAAACAAAAGTTTATGCGCAAAGAATGTACAGTTGATATATTTTGCGACTCTCGGTATATTAGCTCTAATTTTAGGGAGTGCACAAGCTCAATCAAGAGGGAACGTGGGCTTGATACAGTTCGCACACACATGTCTTTATTTTGTGTGAACTAAACCGTCTTATCGTCAAATTTAAGTTTATTATTAAAGTTAGAGGGAAGGCTTAGAGGAGGACGAAAAGTCGTAATAATTGAGTTTTTTACTTAAACATAAGAGAAAATAAAAGTATCTTAATTTTTAAGAAAGGAGGTTTCATATAATATGAAACTATTTAGATTGCTTTCAACGACCGCGGCTACAGTATTGGCTATTGCTGCTCTTGCTGTAAGCGCAAACGCAGAAATGAGCGCTACATACACAGCTCCTGCAGGTACAGAAACAGGTAAAGTTACAATATCAGGTATTGAGTATAATGCTGATGCTGCACAAAAGACATTGTTAATTCTTAACGAAGATGCTACAAATGTAGAAGCAGGTCATATCGTTCAGATTGATCAGGCTGCTACTATTGCAACTGTAGCAGTAGGCAACCTTAGTGCAGATATCGATGCTGCTAACAATGATGCTCTTGCAACTTATGCAACAGCTCTTGCAACATACGAAACAGCACTTGAAGCTTACAATGCAGATAAAACAGAGGAAGCATATGCAACTATTTCAGATGCATACGCAACTGTTTCAGCTGCTTATGCTGACCTTACAGCAGCATTTGCTGCAAATGCAACTGACACTTACTATGTAAGAGTTGGTGGCGCAGGTGCGGTAGACGAAACTACACAAAAGGTACTTATTGATGCATGCGAAGTAGAAGTTGCTACAACAGTAACAAACACATACGCAGCACCAACAGCACCAGAGGAACCACAAAAACCAGAAGAGCCTGGATATATCGTCGGCGATGT
>JAZNPJ010000081.1:0-3597 GCA_045589635.1 Clostridia bacterium | reverse complement strand
CTTGAAACAACAAATCCGGTTCCTCCAATTCTGCACCCAAGTCCAAGCTTTGCACGCCCTGACTGAATTAGCCTGTTTGTTATCCAGTACCAGACCGAATGTGCACATGAAACCCATGATTCATAAGGATTTTTTGAGTCAATATACCCCTGTACCGCGACCGCTCCCAACGAAAGCCTCTCGCTTATCTCGCGGAAAAACCCTTCATCTGCAAGATTATCAGCATCAAATACCGCTATGCAATCATATTCGGTTCCTTTAAGATAATCAAATGCAGCTTTAAGTGCTTCTCCCTTACAAGAAGATTTTTCCCTTTCAATAACTGTTGCACCAAACCGTCTTGCAATATCTGCCGTTCGGTCACTGCAACTGTCTGCTACTACTATTATTTGTATAAGTTCGCTCTCATAATCAGCGTTTTTTATACTTTTAAGCAAGTCCGATATAACTCTCTCCTCATTATGAGCGGGAATTATAACTGCAAACCTCGGTTTCTTTATTTCCTTTGCAACACTTACCCTCGGGGCAAACGAAAAAACCGCCGCAGCCGTATAATACGCTGCAACAAAGAAGACAAGAATATATATTATGTTAATCGCTATTTGTATACCACTCAATGCAAATCCACCTCTTTTGCACAACAATCGATTAATTTTAGCACAATCCAATAACCATTACAACTATAAAAATATTACATTATTATTACAATTATTACCTAATTCTATGAGAAAAGAAAAGCAGCGGTATCGAAGTTACGACACCGCTGTTTTGTTTAATTATAAAATTTACATTCTGTAAAGAACGCCACAAAATGCCGGAAGGGACTTAGGACATCCCTTAGACAAGGAATGGTCGGAGCCATTGCCCATTGCTAAAACCGAAGGCTTCACATATTTTTTCATATCCTCTACTCCTTTCTTTAAATTCCGTTTTGTTAAGTTAAATGAAAATTGAGACCTTGAACTCCTTGTGGTATAATAGTTTTACCCCTAAAACCTATACCTCCCTGAAAATCAGAGAAAGGAGATCAAGATCTCATGGTAAAAATTATATCACATTGTTGCCCTCGGTGCAACTCCCATTCACTTTATAAATACGGCAAAGATAAGTTTGGTAATCAAAAATACCAATGCCGTGATTGTTTACATCAATTTGCTCCGTCTTATCAAAAAATCGACAGAACTCGCAAATATCCGTCTTGCCCTATTTGTGGCAAGTGTTCATTTCTTCATCACGATTATGACGATTATTCTAATTATCGTTGTTCGGATAAGAAATGTAATCATTCTTTCTTTCAAGCTAAACCTACTGTGAAGCTGCCACCCTCTATGTCTAACATCATTGGCAAAGATAATTTCAAACGTATGCGGCATAGCATACATCTTGTAATTACCACTTTAACAATGTTTTACATAGGTGGCACATCTTTTCGTAAGATTTCTTTAATGCTTAAAATTTTGTATAACATCAAGGTTTCTCATGTTACCATCAGTGACTGGTGTAAAAAATTTGCTCCTATATTTCACTCCAAAATGCTTACTCTTATGCCTGCTATGAACTTTGACTCCGATGAGTGGCACGCTGATGAAACTGTTGTCAAAATCTTAGGTGAAAAGTATTACATTTGGTTTATCATTGATAGCGAAACAAGATTTGTTTTGGGTTTCCACCTATCACCTCACAGAGATTCTCCACAAGCTTTCAGCTTGTTTGATAGTGTAAAACAATATGGTAACCCGAATGCTATTGTTACTGACCGTTATTCAGCTTACAAAGTACCAACGAAATCAATCTTTGGTGTTAAACATATTAGAGTTGCAAGCTTTAAGGATGACATCTCTAACAATGTTATCGAAGCCTTTAACAAACAGTTTAAATATTGGTACAAGACCAGATACGGCTTTAATTCATTTGAAAGTGCTAATTCTATGATTATGATGTTTGTTTTCTTTTACAATTTCATCAGACCTCATAGTTCGCTTTCTAATCTTACACCTGCTCAGGTTGCCGGTTTAAAATATTCAGAACGACAACAAAATGCTTTGTTACTCGTATCCTGATTTTCGCCTAATTAATATTCAAATGGTCGCACTGTGATTTGTCATAGGGCGTGCGTTAGCACGTTCATTTTTACCCTTGACTAATCGCAGACGAGCATTTACAAGCTTTCAGGCGAAAATCTGTGATATTTTGTGAAATTGTTATGCCATTCTTTCATTTTTACTTTACACTACCGTGTTTTTGCTTTATAATTAACCAAAAAGAAGTGGCATAGCGGGTCATCACAGGAGAGATATTCTTTTGCTTGCCATTTTAACGCACCGCCTGATAAAGTAAAAGGGGCTGTCGCATTTAATGAATGATGAATATTGAATATTGAAAAATTAATAATACAAAACAAAAAATCCTATCTTTCGACAGGATTTTTGTTTTGGTACACCCTCGGGGATTCGAACCCCGGACACCCTGATTAAGAGTCAGGTGCTCTAGCCAGCTGAGCTAAGGGTGCTAATTTCAAACACAAGTTGTATTATACTACGGGATTTTGCATTTGTCAAGCATTTTTTTAACTTTTTTTCAAATTTTTAAGTTCACACATTGTTTACTTTTGTTTCACAGATTATTCACCACAACTCTTTTCTTTTCGTGTATATTAAAGGTGCAGTTAAAATACTGCATTTGCAAATACATAACTCCCTCCCTGAAGACCGTTTTTTGAAAGACGGTCTTCTTTCATTACTTGACGATTACCTGTATCTGTGATAAAATATAGCTACAAAGTCAGAAAGGAAGTTTTAATATGTCTAACATCTGGCATGATATATCACCAAAGCGAATTAGTGCAGAAGATTTTATCTGCGTTGTCGAAATTTCAAAGGGCAGCAAGAAAAAATACGAGCTCGACAAGGAAACAGGCTTTATAATTCTTGACAGAATTTTACACACTTCAACACACTATCCTGCAAACTACGGGTTTATCCCCCGAACATACGGAGATGACAATGACCCTCTTGATGTACTATTGCTCTGTTCTGAGGAGCTGGAGCCTCTTACTCTGGTTCGGGCATATCCGATAGGTGTTATTTCTATGATTGACAACGGCAGAAACGACGAAAAAATCATTGCTATTCCGTTTAACGACCCAAACTACAACCACTATACCGATATAGACCAGCTTCCTGCACACATTTTTGATGAAATGAGCCACTTCTTTACGGTATACAAAAATCTTGAACACAAGACAACTGCAGAAAATGAGGTAAGTCATCGCGAGGATGCGGTAAAGATTATTAATACCGCCATCGAAAACTATATAGATAAATTCTGCAAATAAATATTGGGTGGCAGAGCTTTTCTGCCGCCTCTATAATTTAGGATACTAAAACGGAGTAATATTAATGAAACCTAAAAATACAATTTACACAAATACATTTTTTGTTATGGCAGCGGCTCTCCTTTGTTGTGCTCTATGGGGAAGTGCCACACCCTTTATCAAGATAGGCTACGAGCTTAGTCTGCCCGTACGAGATACTGCCTCGACTATACTTTATGCGGGAATACGGTTTGCCATAGCCGGTATAATTACGGTTGTAATAT
>JAZNPJ010000080.1:0-4838 GCA_045589635.1 Clostridia bacterium | reverse complement strand
ATATACAGGCAAAACACCTTGGTGCAGCTTTGGCAATGTATACGTTTGAGGCAGACGTTGTGGGACTTCTTATGAGTGCAACAGAGCCATATTCGCTATATCCGCCATGTGTAACTCCTGTATGCAACAGAGAGGTTATAGGAATAATAACAAAAATCAATCACCCATGCGCAGATGTTGAACGTGCAAGAAGATGGCTTTCACTTGCAGGTTGTAAAACAATTTTTGAGGTTGACAGTGCCACAGGCGAGGGTGTATGGAAAATCCTTGATTATTTACGTGAAGAGGGCGATGTAATGCCCTGGGATAAATAATTTAAAGGAGTGATACTCATGGACGAGCTATTAGTAAGCCAGAGAATAAGCAAAAATATACATGCTCTAAGACTTAAGCATAATATGACCATTTCTGAGTTGAGCGAAAAGATAGGGATATCAAGACCAACTCTGCATTCGTGGGAAAGTGGCAAAAGCACACCAAGTGCAGTATATATAGGAATATTGGCACAGTTCTTTGGCGTAAGTACAGATTCGATATGTTCATCAAGATTGCATCCGCGTATAGACTTAACAGGTCTTTCCTATGAAGATATCAATTCAATACGTGATTTTGCAGATTTTCTAAGAAGCAAACATAATAACGAAACAGTAACAAAATAAAATCCTGCTCATATTATATCGTAGAGATTAAATAAATCTCTTATCAATATTTATGAGGAGGATTTTATTATGAATTTTTTTGGTAATGGTTGTAATAACAGTGGTGATAATTGGATTTGGATTATCATTATAATTGCACTTATACTTCTATGCTCAGGCAATGGAAATATAATTGGAGGCAATAACAATAATAATTGTTGCTGTGATCCTTGCTGCGACCCTTGCGATAATAACAACAACTGCTGCTAAAATCAATATATAAAATAGGCTGTTGCATTATTGATATGCAACAGCCTGTTTTAATTATGACGAATAATACAGGGCCTCTGCAACATATTGTTCCAGTGCAGTCCATTCATCTATTCTTCCCTCTTTGATTTCATAATCTATTTCGGGAATTCTTGTTACCATTTTTATAAGTGCACTTTCGCTAAAACCCGACGCACTGTTAATATATTTCTTTAAAAAGTACGGGCTTATGCCTGTTTTTTTTGCAATTTCTGACTGCGGCTCTGATGAGTACGTTTTAACCTTTAAAAGCTTTTGGGCATTGGACAAAATAAGATAAAGCACAGGAAAAGCTCTTTCTCCCTGATTTCTTAAATCCGCAAGAATACCCATTGCTTTTTTTGCATTATGTTCTATAATTCCGTCAGTAAGTTCAAAGACCTGAATATTAAGTCCTTTTGAGACCACCTTATCAACTGCTGAATGTGTTATCTCCTCATCACAGTAATAGAATAATTTCTCAAGCTCATTATTAAGGTTTAGTAGCCCCTCATCAAGCAACGATACAAAATGAACCGCTACATCCTTTGCCATCTTCTTTTTTTCTTTTAAGGCTCTTCCGAGTGTATATGTTATAAGGTCCGCTTCGTCAGGATACTCAAACTCGAGTGCCATACCTGTTTTTGTGAGCGCCTTATATATTACACTTCTTTTATCTACATCTGTTTCGTCAAAAACAACTACCGTATCCTGTGGCGGATTGGCAAGCTTTTCGAGCCAGAATTCTTTTTTTTCTTCGGACGGTTTTTTGAATACTCCGCTATCGCGCGTTCTGAAAATCTGAGAATCCTTTATATATATAAACCGCCTTGGCGCCATCATTGGAAAGCTCTCCCACGCCTCATCATACTCGGATATCGGAATGTCGTGTCCGTTAAATATAATATGGTTAAAATCCTCAAATCCATTATGTGGAATAGAGTTTTTTATATCATTTACATATTTATTCTTTAAAAACTCCTCATCACCATAGAAGAGATATATATTTTTTAGATTATCATTTTTAATCTGCTCTTTAAGCTTGGGTAAATCAGCATTTTTCTTTGCCAAACCAATCCTCTCCCTTCTATGTTTTTTGAGTTTTAACGAATGGTTTCTATATCGTATGGTGTAATCTGATATACAAAATAATTGAGCCAGTTAGAGAACAAAAGACTTGCATGCGAGCGCCATCTCATAATTGGTCTTTTTTTAGGATTATCATCAGGGAAATAATGACACGGAATTTTAGGATTTATTCCCTTATCCAAGTCGCGGAAATACTCATCCTTTAATGTAGTTTCATCATATTCCGAGTGCCCCATAACAAATATCTTTCTGCCGCCCTTGGTAAATACAATATATACCCCTGCCTCATCAGATTCTGCAAGAATTTCGAGTCCTTTTACCTTTTTTATATCCTCTCTTCTTACTTCAGTATGTCTTGAATGGGGTGCAAAAAATGTAGTGTCAAAGCCTCTTACAAGCTTTGATGTACGTCTGTTTATGCGGTGTTCAAAAACACCCGAGCACTTTTCGTTAAGAGGATATTTGGGCACTCCGTAGTGATAGTAAAGCCCTGCCTGTGCCGCCCAGCATATATGGAATGTTGATGTAACGTGAGTGTTTGACCATTCCATTATGCGGGTAAGCTCGTCCCAATAGTCGACTTCCTCAAATTCCATATTCTCCACAGGCGCACCTGTTATTATCATACCGTCATATTTTTGGTTTTCTATTTCTTTAAATGTCTTATAAAACAACGACAAATGCTCTTGTGAAGTGTTTTTGGAGGTATGTGAATTCATTTGCAAAAAGTCTATTTCAACCTGCAACGGTGAGTTTGATAAAAGCCTTAACAGCTGTGTTTCTGTTGTTATTTTTGTAGGCATTAAGTTTACAATAACAATCTTAAGCGGACGAATATCCTGATGCATGGCTTTTGTTTCGCTCATTACAAATATATTTTCTGCCCTCAGTTCTTTCGTGGCAGGTAATTTATCGGGTATTCTTATAGGCAATTCCATTACCTCCTCTAAATATTTATATTATACGATATTTTTCCTTATAAACATCATATTGGCTTATAAAGTTGTTTTCGCCGTCATATTTAACGTGATTTAAATAATAGTGTGGTTCAAAACCGCTTTCTTCCTTTTGAAGAACTGATACACCTATGTTTGAGCAATGGTCTGCAATTCTTTCGAAGTTTGTTATAATATCCGAATAAACAAAACCAAGCTCAATAGTACATTTATTCTTCTGCAAACGTTCTACGTGGTTATTTTTCATCTTATATTTAAGCTTATCTATAACCTGCTCTAAAGGCTCAATCTTCATTGCAATTTGCTTATCGTTATTTGCAACCGCTTCTATTGTAATATCTATAATCTCTTTTATTGCAGCAGAAATAACTTTTATTTCTTTTACCGCATCATCCGAGAATGATATCTGTTTTGAGTGAATTTCCTTAGAAGCACTTACAAGATTGCATGCATGGTCAGAAATTCTTTCAACGTCGCCTATTATATGCAACAGAGACGTAACCTCATTTGCATCTCGTTCTGAAAGCTTGTTACCTGCCAACTTAACAAGATACGAGCCAAGCTTATCCTCATAATTATCAACAAGTTCTTCTTGTTCCTTTATATATGCATCTGTTTTTGTATCATAATTAAGAAGCTTATCAAGAGAAATATTCACTGTATCTACTGTAATTTTCATCATCTGTGTCATAATATCATTTGCCTTTTCCAAAGCAAAGCCGGGAACAGACAAAAATCTGTCATCAAGAACTCTAAATGCATCTTCCTCAACAATTTCTTCAGACTTAATAGATAACGTTGCCAATTTTTCTATAAAGCTACAGAATGGTATTAAAATCACTGTTGATAAGATATTAAACATAGTATGAACAAGTGCTATTGAGAACACAGACGCCTGTCCATGCATAAATGCAAAGTCCAAAATCGAGTGTAAGCCATAGAATACACCGCCTACAACTACAACACCTATAATTTTTATGTACAGACACGATATAGCAACTCTTTTTGAGTCCTTATTACCGCTTATAGCAGAAAGTATTGGTGTGATTGTTGTACCTATATTTTGTCCCAATATAACGGGAAGTGCAGTCGCCATAGGTATTGCACCTGTTAAAGACAATGCCTGCAATATACCAATAGATGCTGATGATGACTGAATAATTGCAGTAAGGATTGTTCCACATAATATTCCAAGTACAGGATTTTCGAACATAACAAGAATTTTTGCAAAGCTTTCGCTGTCTTTTAGTCCCGACATTGCGTCAGACATTGTTTCCATACCAAACATAAGTATTGCAAAACCAATTAAAATTGCACCTATAGTTTTCTTTTTATCGGTTTTACAAACCATAATCATTATAATACCAATCATGGCAAGTATCGGCGTAAATGACTCAGGCTTTAAGAATTTAAGCCATTCGGTGCTTGCTGAAATACCTGTTGTACTCAACAACCATGACGTTACCGTTGTACCGATATTTGCGCCCATTATAATAGCAATGGATTGGGATAGCTTCATTATACCTGAGTTTACAAAGCCTACAAGCATAACAGTTGTAGCTGATGAGCTTTGTATTACTGCTGTAACCAAAAATCCAAGTAAAAAACCTTTTAATCTGTTAGATGTAAGTTTTTGCAAGATAGACTCAAGCTGACCGCCTGATAGCTTTTTTAAACTATCTCCCATATAGTCCATACCAAACAGAAATAGTGCCAGACCACCCAATAATGTCAAAATGGAAAAAATATTCATATGCTTCCTCCTATTATGTGTTATAAATCTTCTTCGGTTTACTACCTAAATTATGGCTACGGAATATACTGCATACCGAACCATTGTAATTATAACATAAATAATATAAAAATT
>JAZNPJ010000079.1:0-14631 GCA_045589635.1 Clostridia bacterium | reverse complement strand
CCGCTTGGCCTCCGACTTCCTTTTCCAGACAAGACTTGCAGTTACGTGCATAGGCTCGCTTAGTGGTATTGCAGCAAAATCCCCTTTTGTGTTTGCAACATCCCTGAAAGTAAAGCCAACAGCAACATTATTTGAAATCATAGTAAGCATAGTAGATAGCTGATTTGTTTGCAGAATAATATTTGGATTTACCTTTTCTAAGGCAAACCATTTCTTTATTTCCTCAGTCTGGAAGAAGCTATTTTCGAACAAAACAAGAGGTGTGTTCTCTAAAATATGAGGAGTTACCGAGTTGTGTTCTGCAATGGGACTGTCCTTTGAGGCACAGCACACAATTTCGAGCGTGGCAATATCTGCAGAGAAGAAACTTGCATCAAGAGCAGTATTATGGAGCAGAAAAATCATATCAAGGTAATTTTCCGATAACTTTTCTAACAATCCATAACGTCCGTCTTCGATAATTTCAAGCTCAATATCAGGATACATAGAGCAAAAATTACTATAAATATGGGGTAAAATTAAAGAGCCAATCATAGGCGGAACACCTAATCTGAGTTTGTTACGCTCGTTGCCTAAATCCCTCATAATATTTTCTAATCTGTCGGTACGGGTAAGTACGTCCTTACACATATCAAACAACAGTTTTCCCTCGGAGGTTAATTTTACACCTCTGTAGCATCTGTTAAAAAGAGCCACGCCAAATTCTTCCTCCAATGCTTTTATAGCAGAGGAGAGCGAGGGTTGGGATATATAAAGGTATTTTGCCGCCTCAGAAACAGAGCCATATATACATACCGTGTAAAAATATTTTAGCTGATTTAAGTTCATATAAATTTCCATAGCCTTTCTGCCCACAAATAGTAATTAAAAATACACGCGCTTTTCGTGGGCAGATAAGGCGTATAATGGAAATTATGCACACCGCCGTTTCGTGCCCTTTTGGGCACGAAATCTCGGCGGTGCAATAAATTCCGCCGGAGGCTGATAACGTGATTTTTCACGTTAGCTCACCTCAATAATATTATATAGCTTTTAGCTATACTTGT
Source organism: Clostridia bacterium (assembly GCA_045589635.1). GTDB lineage: Bacteria > Bacillota > Clostridia > UBA1381 > UBA1381 > Ornithomonoglobus_A. The sequence goes on along the minus strand of JAZNPJ010000079.1, from coordinate 13,585 downwards.
CAAGATAATATATATTTTACAAATAGCAAGAGAGGTGATATAATATAAAAAAGGGGGTATAAAAATGAACACACATAAAATTGCAGTAATAGCGGGCGACGGTATAGGCCCTGAGGTAATTGAAGAGGGAATAAAGATTTTAAAAGAGGTTGCAAGAATTGACGGCAGCTTTGACTTTGATTTTACATATTTCCCATGGGGTTGTGATTATTACAAGGAAACAGGCAAAATGATGGCAGACGACGGCATAGAGCAGTTAAAACAATTTGACGCCATATTTTTGGGTGCAGTGGGTGCACCAGGTGTTCCTGACCATATATCCCTGTGGGATTTACTATTGGTTATAAGAAAGAGCTTTGACCAGTATATAAATCTTCGTCCGGTTAAGCTTTTAAAGGGTGCACCGCAGGTACTAAAAGATGTAAATGCCGAAGATATAGATATGATTTTTGTAAGAGAAAATACAGAGGGTGAATATTCAGGTAGCGGAAGCTGGCTTTATAAGGACCAGCCAAACGAGGTTGTAATCCAGAACGGAGTATTTTCGAGAAAAGGCTGCGAGAGGGTTATTCGTTATGCATATGAGCTTGCAAAGGAGCAAAATAAAACTCTTACAAGTATAAGCAAGGCTAATGCACTTAACTATTCTATGGTTTTCTGGGATAAGATTTTTGAAGAGGTAGGCAAGGAATATCCTGAAGTAAAGACATATTCATATTTAGTTGACGCGGCAAGTATGTTTATGGTAAAGGACCCAAAGAGATTTGAAATTGTTGTAACTTCTAATCTTTTTGGAGATATTTTAACGGACCTTGGCGCAGCAATCGCAGGCGGAATGGGTCTGGCGGCGGGTGCAAACCTTAATCCCGAGCGAAAGTTCCCGTCAATGTTTGAGCCAATTCATGGAAGTGCACCCGATATTGCAGGTAAGGGCAAGGCAAATCCGCTTGCAACAGTATGGTCGGCAAGTCAGATGCTCGAATTTTTCGGATATACAGATTGGGCACAACGCCTGATTGATTGCATTGAGGAAATATTAACCGATGCAAAAGTATTAACACCTGACCTTGGCGGAAGTGCAACAACATCACAAGTTGGCGACGAAGTTGTAAGAAAGTTAGAGGAGATTGCATTATGATAAAATCGGATATAGCACCATTTAAAATGCACGAAAACATTTATTTTGTGGGAAGTTCAAGAGTATCAGTACATATTATTAAAACTGAGGTTGGTCTTGTTATGATTGATACAGGCTATCCCGATATGTATGAGCAAATACTTGACAGCATGAATGAGTTGGGACTTAGCCCTAAGGATACATGCGCAATATTCCACTCACACGGACATATTGACCACTTTGGTACTACACAGAGGTTTAAAGAATTAAGCGGTGCAAAAACATATATCAGCGCAGTAGATAATGATATTGTAAACGGAAAGAAAGACCTTTCGTGGGCAAGGGAATTAGGCTATGAACGATTACCGGCATTTGATTGCGATGTGCTTGTAAAAGACAGTGATACTTTTACTTTTGGAAACACCACCATTAACTGCAAGCTTACACCCGGACACACAGAGGGAGTGCTTTCGTTTTTTATAAATGTAAAAACGAATGATGGAGAGTTTGTAGCAGCAATGCATGGCGGTATGGGCTTTAATACAATGACGAGTGAGTTTTTAAATGAATACAACTTCTCTTTTGATTGCAGAGAGATTTTTAGAGAAGGACTTCACTCTCTTTTAGATGAGAAAGTAGACCTTGTGCTTGGAAATCACCCGCCACATAACAACACACCCCAAAAGCTTGAGAAAGTATTAAAAGGTGAGAGCATTCTTGATGATAAGGAGTGGAAAAAACTCTTAATGCAGAAAGAACAGGAACTTAACGAAAAAATAGCGCAGGGGTTTTAATATATTAAAAAAAGGACTGTCTGTAGAAATTCTATTCTACAGATTGTCCTTTGTGTTTTATATAAGTCTTTCGACGTATTTCCAACCACCAAAATTGGGGTCAAAATGTTCATTTTCCATAAGATTGTCCCAAGCATCTCCAAGCGGTGAGTTTTTTGTATCAAGCAGACCTTTGTACTTTGGCGCAAATTCGATAGGGTCTTCCGTATAGAAAACAAGCATATCGGTGCTGTGATAAATTACACCATATTTATCTCCGTCGCAAGGATATTCCTCCTGATATTGAAAATGGTAGTATATGTAGCTTGCAATCTTTCCGTGCTTAACAAAATTTATGCGAAGTCTTGGAGTTTTTTCTTGAGTTCTTTTCCAACTATCATCATTCTGTGGCATAGAATAATGAAATATCTCGGACATATTTTCCCACATACTTCCGTCAGGATACGAAACTAAATCCGCCTCGAGAATTTGTGTGGGGTCGATTGTTTCTTTTTTTGCCTCAACGTACATAAAGAGCATATTCTCATAAGAAAAAACACTTACATGTTCTGCAATAGCATTTTCTTTGAGTTTTATGTTCTTATTATTAGTGTAGCCTTTAAACATAAATCTGTATATCATTAGAATTTTTTCCTTTCTTTTTTTGTTTTTATAACATAAAAAACTTAAAATGTCAACATGATTTTTGTAATTTATAAATTTTTTCGGTATGCACTTGGTGATGTGCCAACAACTTTTTTAAAAAGCTTTGAGAAATTTAACGTATCATCATATCCGACAGACCGCGACACATCTCCTATGGTCATTGACATATCCATAAGCAGTTTTTTTGCTTTATCCATGCGAAAATCAATAATAAACTCCTGAGGTGATACGCCTGTAAATTCCTTAAAAATCACTCCCAAATAACTCCTGTTAAGCCCGATAAAATCAGCTATCTCCTCCACGGTTATTCTTCTCGAATAATTTGTATGAATGTAGGACACCGCGTTTTTTACATATTCCTCTTTTGAATTAAAAAATGCCTTTGCCTGAATTGAGGGAAGCGAGGCGTTTTCCATTAAATAAGCCAATAGCAAATAAAGATAGCCAATCATCTGAATTTGTCCAACTACTGTATTGCGGTTTAAATTTCTTAATTGCGAAAAAAGCTCACCAAATGTTTGCTCATTACCATATATAAAAGCAGGACTGTCTATTGTAAGATTTATCTGCGTAAGATAGGAGCCGGCATTTATTCCGTTAAATCCAATCCATGAATATGTCCACGGATCATCAGAGTCGGCGCAGTATGAGGTAATAATGTCAGGACAAATTAAAAAGCCTTGCCCTGCGCTAAGTGTATAGCATTTGTTTTCGCAATAAAATTTTCCCTTACCGCTATGTATAAAATGAAGAAGATAATGGTCGCGGTTTGCCGGACCGTAGGAATGGTTTGGGGCACATTCCTCATATCCGTATTGATATATTTTAAGGTCGCTGTTGTTTATTGGGTTATTCCATATATGTTCGAGCATATTAACACGTCCTTTCTATATAGTATTATACCATAAACATATAGCAAAAGTCCATTTACTTTTTGTGGTTAAAATTATAGAATTAAGTCAAGAAAAGGAGGATTTTTTCATGAAATATGTAATGATTTTTCACGCAAACTTAAATTATGCGTATCTTAACCCCGACAAATACGAATTTGTTATCCGTAACAGCTATGAGTTGACATTTGATACTATGGCAGAAAATTTCCCAAATACAAAGTATGTGTTTGAGGCATCAGGCTACACCATTGAGCAAATGGCTCTGTTAACACCGGATGTATTAGAAAAGCTTAAAAAGGCAATAGCAAATGGCACATGTGAGTTTATGGGCAGTCCTTATGCACATCCGATGCTTCCGAACTTCCCGCAAGAGGACGGTACATGGGCAATTAAGTTCTCTAATGATATTTTTAAGAAGTATCTGGGTATTACTCCAAAAAGCTTCTGGAACCCTGAATGTGGCTGGAGAAACTATGTTCCTCAGCAGGCAATAGATAACGGGTTCAGAAATATTATAGGCGACTTTGAATCATACAGTCGTTCGTGTTATAAGGATGGCACACCTGTACGTCCTGAAATTTATAAAGAAGAACACAGTGATGAGGTTGCATTCTATAGCTTCGGCTTTAAATACGACCTTGAGGGCGACGAAAGAGCAATTCATTTCCCGATTAACAAAATTGAGGGATATGAAGATGATGCGGAATATATCGGCACAAACGGATGGTTCAGATTAAAATATCAAAACAAACCTGATAATGTATTCGAAAAAACGCCTGACTCAAAGGAGAAGCTTATACGTCTTGTAAAAGAAGTAGAAAAGCTTGGCGGGTTTGTTACATATGATGATGCTTGTAACTTACAACCTTTGGAGGAAACTGTTAATATAGACGATAATATGGCATGGCATGGTGGTCTTGCTTCTACTTGGGCATCTACACCTATGGCAAGAATTCTGCGTCCGTGGCAGGATTTAATTCTCCAAAAAGCAGACTCTTTGCTTGATGGTGGAAATGAGGAAGAAAAGAAAAATGCATATCATGCAAAAATACTGATTGAAAAATCAAGAAATCTTGATTCTGTTGCACTTTCTTCCGATAAAGTTCTTTATCCTGCAGAGTATACTATCCGTGCAAATATGCTTATAGAGGCAAGACGATTAGTTGGCGGTGTAGTGTTGGAAACAGTATAATTTGTATTAAAAAAGAGATTAAACACCTATTTGGTGTATAATCTCTTTTTTTGTCATAACATAAGGAGGACAATATGTGTATAATTTACTGTACAAAAAGTTTTTTTTGATTTTTGTTTTTCATTTTTCGATAAACAATGGGTGTGCAGTAGTTTATCTGCTTGAATGCCTCAGTAAAATATGACGGAGACGAAAAACCTGTTTGGGCAGAAATTTCCGTAATTGTTTTATTTGTTTTATGTGATTTGTTTTACAAAAATGTAAAAACATTAACAAACGTAAACATTATGTAATGTATTTAGAGCGGTTTTGTTATTGATATTTAAAAATACGTATGTTATAATGAGTGTGTATGGGAGATTATTCCATACACACTTTACTTATGAAAAGAATATGCAAAAAGTACATTCTTTTTAAAAAATTAAATTTCTAAGGAGGAATTTATAATGGGAACATTAGAAAAATTGTTCAAAATCAAAGAACGCGGAAGCAGTATCCGTACAGAGATTATTGCAGGTATTACAACATTTTTGGCAATGGCGTATATCCTGGCAGTTAATCCAAACTACTTGTCAGCAGCAGGTATCCCTGTTGGTGCGGCATTCAGTGCAACTGCTATTTCAGCAGGTATAGCAACGCTATGTATGGCATTTTTTGCTAACTACCCTGTTGCATTGGCATCAGGTATGGGACTTAATGCATTCTTTGCATTCACTGTATGCGGAACTATGGGTTATCCATATCAGGTAGCACTTACTGCTATTTTAATAGAAGGTATTATCTTTATGATTTTATCAATATTTAAATTCCGTGAAGCTTTGGTTAACAAAATTCCAAACAACCTGAAATTCGGTATCACAGCAGGTATTGGTTTGTTTATAACAATTATTGCACTTCTTAATGCAAAGATAGTTGTTGCTGACCCCGCTACAACAGTTGCTATGGGTTCACTTGCAGCTCCTGGCGTTGTTTTGGCATTAGCAGGTCTTTTAATTATTGGTATCCTGCAACACTTCAGAGTGCCTGGCGGCATCTTGCTTGGTATTATAATCACATGGGTATTGGGTATTGTAGCTGAATTGATTGGCTGGTATGTTCCAAACCCTGATGCGGGCGTTTTCTCAGTAATTCCTAACTTTAACAGTGCTTCTTATGCAGCACCGCTATTTTGCGATTTTGACTTCGGCTTTATTGTTAAGAACGCACCTGCATTCATTTTGGTTGTATTTACATTCCTTTATACAGATATATTCGATACAGTTGGTACACTAATTGGTGTTGCACAAAAAGGCGAATTGCTTGATGAAGAAGGCAGACTTCCAAAAGCAGGCGGCGCTTTGATGGCAGACGCTGTTGGTACAGTTGTTGGTGCTTGTCTTGGTACATCAACAGTTACAAGCTATGTTGAATCAAGCGCAGGCGTTGCGGCAGGCGGAAAAACAGGTCTTGCATCAGTTGTAACAGCATTGTTGTTCTTTGTATCATTGGTTTTAGCACCAATATTTACAGCAATACCAAGCTTTGCAACAACACCTGCTATGCTTTATGTTGGTCTTTTGATGCTATCATCAATCAAGAAGGTTGACTTTGAGGGCGATGCAGCTGACGTTATTGGTGCATTCTTGGCAATAGTTATGATGCCACTAACATACTCAATCGCAAACGGTATTATGTTTGGTATGCTTTCATGGGTAATACTAAAGGTACTTACAGGCAAAATTAAAGACATCAGCGGTGTAATGTGGATAAGCGTTGCATTGTTCGTTGTATTTATAGTACTAAAGGTAATGGGTCTTGCATAAGTCGGCTGTTGCTTTTTGCGCAGAGCGTTTAACAAGTTAAACTACAAACAAAAGCGACCACTCGGAGTATAAATATACGCCGTCGGGTCGCTTTCATTTGTTCTGCATCAAAAACAACAACATCGTAGGGGACCTTCACAAATGTGCAGAACAATTAAACAGATACAAAAACAGGTGTTGCATCAGCAACACCTGTTCTTATTCTTATTATAAATTTTCCACAAGAGCGTGGATTTTCTTTACAGGATTAAGTACACCTGAAATTGTTTCGTCATAGTTTAATGTATCTATAAGTAATGACATATACTTTGACATATCAACAGTTACGTACCAGTCTCTTGTCTCAAGTCCCGGATGTTGATATACAAGGTTCGTAGTAAATATTTTATTTACAAGACCCTCAGAATATGCCTTATCAAACACTTCAAGACCATTGCAGAAAAGACCAAATGATGCAAATATAAATATTCTCTTTGCACCCATAGACTTAAGCTTTGTAGCAACATCAATCATAGATTCGCCTGATGAAATCATATCATCAACTATAATTACGTCTTTATCCTTAACATCTCTGCCAAGATATTCGTGAGCAACTATAGGGTTTTTTCCGTCTACAATAGTTGTGTAGTCTCTGCGCTTGTAGAACATACCAAGGTCAAGGTGCAATACTGAGCTATAATACATAGACCTTGACATTCCGCCCTCGTCAGGAGATATAACAATAGTATCAAACTTATTAAGAGAGATATCAGGAACTGTTCTTACCAATGCCTTAAGCATCTGATATGTGGGTTGAACATTATCAAAGCCTGATAGCGGAATAGCATTACAAATTCTCGGGTCGTGCGCGTCGAAGGTAACAATGTTGGATACACCCATATGCACAAGCTCTTGCAGCATAAGTGCCGCGTCAAGAGATTCTCTGCCGTTTCTTCTGTGTTGTCTGCCCTCATAAAGCATAGGCATAACAACTGTAATTCTTCTTGCCTTACCTGCTATTGCGGCTATTATACGTTTTAAATCCTGAAAATGGTCGTCAGGACTCATATGAGTTTCGACACCGTACATTTTGTAGGTTACACCATAGTTAAAAACATCGCATATGATGTAAACATCATGTCCTCTTACAGAGTTGGCAATCATACACTTGCCCTCTCCTGTAGCAAATCTTGTACAGTTTGCCTCGGTAACATAGGTATCAACGTTCTCATCACGAAATCTTTTAAGATACTCGTCAATTCTTTGAGTAAGTGCCTCGCAACCTCTCATGCTGATAATAGAAAGCTTACCATATGGAATGGCATCATCGTGGTGAATAAAAGTGTTAGTCATAAAAATATCTCCTTTTCTGGAAAAAACCATATACGTCTATGATACCAATATAACATAATTTGTCGTTTTTTGCAATAGCAAATTTCAATTATTTTAATACTAAAAAGAGCAAATTTTTTGTATTATATTTATTTTATGTAAAAATCAGTCATTTTCAAGTAATTTATGCAATGTGCAAATACTTTTACTTAGCACAGGATGAATAATGTGCGGAGCAATTTCCAAAAGAGGCTCCAATACAAAGCTTCGGTTTTGCATATCAGGATGTGGAATTATAAGATTGTCCTCACAAATGATGGAATTATCATATAATAAGATATCAAGGTCGAGTGTTCTGGGTCCCCAGTGTATGGTGCGGACACGGTTGTTATCGCTCTCGATTGTCTGTAAAAATGACAGAAGCTCCTGTGGAGAAAGCAGAGTTTCAATTTCGGCACACCCGTTTAAGAAATCATCTTGTTCTACGTCGCCATACGGAGTGGTTTCTATAAATGACGATACTTTTTTAACCTTGCAGTAATCATTTTTATTGATAGTATCAAGTGCTTTTTTAAGATATCCCTCTCTATCTCCCATATTTGAGCCTAATGCAATAAATGCTCTGTGTCTTTTTCTTTCTACCTTTGCGCTCACATAATCAAAGTGCATGTGTATGGGTGGATTTGGCTTTTTTATTTCTATTTCTATGGCGTCTATAAGCTCAAATGCTTTTAAAAGCTCAATAGCCATAGTATCTGCGGCAGTTTCTATAAGCTTAAAGGTATTATTCTGATTAAATGAATATAAAAAATCGCAAACCTTAGCATAATTTACACCGTTTAGAATATCATCAGTTGCAACAGCCTTGTCAAATGACGTTGTAATGGTGGCGCTTATTATAAATTTTTGCCCGAGTGTTTTTTCTTCGTTTAAAACACCATGACGCGCGAAAAGCTCTAAATTCCGTATTTTAATTTGTCCCATAAAGTATCCTTTCTGTCATAGTTATTACCCTTTTATTTTCTTTAATATCATGAACTCTTACAAACATACAACCCTTAATAACTGCCATAACGGTTGTTGCAAGTGTACCCTCAAGACGCTCATTAACGGGCAGGTCAAGAGCAGTTCCAATCATAGACTTTCGCGAGGCGCCATATAAAATGGGCAAACCAAGTATATGCAATTTATCAAGTTCTCTTGTGATTATAAGATTTTGCTCATACGTTTTTGCAAAGCCTATTCCGGGGTCTATAACAAGCATATCACGGTTTATTCCTGCCGCCTCTGCAAGTTTAATGCTTTCTTTAAGGTCGGCTATAACGTCATGAACAAAAGATGTATACTGTGTGTTGTTGCCATTATGCATAAGTGCGCATGGGACGTTATATTTTTTTATAACATCTGCCATTTTACTATCATATTTAAGTCCCCATATGTCGTTTACAAAATGTGCGCCCATCTTTATTGCCTCCTCGGCAACGTGCGATTTATAAGTATCTACCGAAACGGGGATATCAAAGTTTGAGTGAATTTTCTCAATAACAGGTATAATCCTTAAAAGCTCTTCTTCGTCTGAAATTTTTTGATATCCGGGGCGGGTAGACTCTCCGCCTATGTCTATTATGTCGGCACCGTCATTTATCATTTTTTCGGCACAAAAAAGAGCGTCGTCAACACTGCTATGGAGATTTCCGTCCGAAAATGAGTCGGGAGTTACATTTAATATACCCATGATATATGTTTTGTTGTCATAAAATGTTTTATTTGCTATAATCATAACAGACTCCGTTTGTTTTATAATACTTACTTTAATTATAATACTCATGCACAAGAGTGTCAAGTTGTTTGTGCAAAAAATGTAAAGTTATTGAAGATATTGCTTGACATATTCTCTAAAATATGATAATATTTATTATATTCGTACTTTACAGATGGTAGGGATTTGTGTAAAGTAAAATCACGTATTTTCGCCGAGTGGCTTAAATAAATAAATTATAAAGAAAGAGGTAATCTAAATGAAAAAAATGTTAAGAGCAATAAGCGCAATAACAGCTATTGCAGCAGCTATGGTGTCATTTGCAGGTTGCGGTGCCAACAACGGCGGCGAAACTGCAAACGCTATTAAAATAGGCGGTATAGGCCCTATAACAGGTGCAGCAGCAATTTACGGTCAGGCTGTTAAGAATGGTGCAGAAATTGCAGTTGAAGAAATCAATGCAAAAGGCGACATGACATTCGAATTAAAGTTCGAAGATGACGAAAATGATGCAGAAAAATCAGTAAACGCTTACAACAACCTAAAGGACTGGGGTATGCAGGTGTCTTTGGGTACAGTTACAACACAACCATGTATAGCAGTATCAACAGAAGTTGACACAGATAAGATTTTCGCACTTACTCCATCTGCTTCATCAACAGACGTACTTGGCGGTCAACCTGATGCAAGCGGTAACGTAACAATTCCACGTAAAGCTCCAATGTTCCAGATGTGCTTTACAGACCCTAACCAGGGTGTAGCTTCAGCTGACTATATTTTTGAGCAAAAGCTTGGTGAAAAGGTTGCAGTTATCTACAACAACTCAGATGCTTACTCAACAGGTATCTATCAGAAGTTCCAGACAAGAGCTGACGAGCTTGGTCTTAACGTTGTTTGTGTAAAGACATTTACAGACGACTCTGCAAATGACTTCAACTCACAGCTTACAGACATTAAGGCAGCAGGTGCAGACCTTGTGTTCCTACCAATATATTACACACCTGCATCACTGATTCTTTCACAGGCAAATGCTATGCAATATGCTCCTAAGTTCTTTGGTGTTGACGGTATGGACGGTATCTTAACTCTTGAGAACTTCGACACATCACTTGCAGAGGGCGTAATGCTTCTTACACCATTTACTGCAGATGCCCAAGATGATTTGACAAAGAACTTTGTTGCAAAGTATAACGAAAAGTTTGGCGAAACACCAAACCAATTTGCTGCAGACGCATATGACTGCGTATATGCAATCTATGAGGCTTGTAAGGCAGAGAGTATCACTGCTGATATGAGTGCACAAGATATTTGTGAAAAGCTTATTGCAAGATTTACTTCTGCTGACTTTACAATAGACGGTCTTACAGGTACAGGTATGACATGGTCAGAGTCAGGTGAAGTTTCAAAGGCTCCAAAGGGTATGGTTATACAAGGCGGCGTATACGTTGGTATGTAATTGGCCAAAAAGTTAACTGGTCCATAATTTTTTCAGAAAAAGAGGAGGCCGCTTTTGCGGCTCCTCGTTTTCTGCTTTTATATATCAGTTTAAATCATTTAAAATGATATATAAAAGTAAAGCTTTTAACCATAAAAAAGATACGAGGTGTGATGGAATGACATTTATTTCTAATCTGATTAACGGTATAAGCCTGGGTAGTGTGTATGCTATAATTGCATTGGGCTACACAATGGTTTACGGTATTGCAAAGATGCTTAACTTTGCCCACGGTGATGTAATAATGGTAGGTGCATACATATCATATTGTATTACTACATACTTAAAGCTGCCTGTAGCAGCCTCTATTGTAATTGCAATGGTTGTATGTACTGCACTGGGTATCCTTATTGAGGGTATGGCATATAAACCGCTAAGACGTGCAGGCTCTTTAGCAGTTTTAATTACTGCAATCGGTGTAAGCTACTTCTTGCAGAATGTTGCATTGCTTATATGGGGCAGTGCACCAAAGACGTTCAGCTCAGTTGCACCGTTTGGTTCCATTTCACTTTTTAATGGCTCTCTTATAATAACGGCAGAATCAATCATTACCGTTATAGCTTGTATTGTCATAATGATAATCCTTACATTATTTACAAAGAAAACAAAAATGGGTAAGGCAATGAGAGCTGTTTCGGAGGATAAAGACGCAGCCGAGCTTATGGGTATAAATGTAAATGTTACAGTATCTCTTACATTTGCAATCGGCAGTGCACTTGCTGCAATAGCGGGAGTTTTACTATGCTCTGCATACCCCGTACTTGTTCCAACAACAGGCTCAATGCCGGGTATCAAAGCATTTACCGCCGCGGTATTCGGTGGCATAGGCTCAATTCCGGGCGCAATGCTTGGCGGTATATTATTGGGTATTATAGAGATATTCAGTAAATCCTACATATCAACCTCATTATCAGATGCAATCGTATTTGGAGTTTTGATTGTTGTCTTACTGGTGCGTCCCACTGGTATATTGGGCAAGAAAATTACGGAAAAAGTGTGAGGTTTGGCTAAAATTGCCCATCTTATCACTTTTTGTTCGGGGCGGTATCAACATACAGCACCCGAACTGCAAAGCAATAATCTGAGCAATTTTATCTCAAACCTTGTAAGTTGTATGTTTTAGAAACCTAACCTTGTGTGTTACAACACAGAAAGGAATACATATATGAATAAATTAAAAAACCTTAACAAATTCACAAAAACAAATATAAAAGCATACGGAATAGTCATTTTAGCATTCTTGGTGCTTTTTCCAATGCAGTCGGCAGGACTTATAAACAACTCAATAAGCGGACAGCTTGTTCCTATTTGCACATATATTGTTATGGCGGTATCGCTATCATTAACAGTCGGATTTTTGGGCGAGCTTAGTCTTGGCCATGCGGGATTTATGAGTGTTGGTGCATTTACGGGTGTTATAGCTGCTATATGCTTTGAGGGACTTATTCCAATCCCCGGTTTAAGACTTTTTGTTGCAATTATAATCGGCGGACTTTTTGCGGGTCTTGCAGGCTTTGTAATAGGTATTCCCGTACTGAGATTACGCGGCGACTATTTGGCAATAGTAACACTTGCATTTGGTGAAATTATTAAAAACATCATAAACTGTCTTTATGTCGGAGTTGACGCCTCAGGCTTGCACGTTAGTATGACAAGTGCCGAGGCTTTGGGAATGGTAAGCGGAAAAATTATCCTAAACGGTCCTCAGGGTGCAGTGGGAATAACAAAGCTTTCTACATTTGTTGCAGGAATTTTACTTATACTATTTACATTGTTTGTTGTTTTAAATCTTGTAAACAGTAAGACAGGACGTGCAGTTACTGCAATTCGCGATAACAGAATTGCGGCAGAGTCTGTAGGTATTGGTATAACACGCTACAAGCTTACTGCATTTATCACATCAGCAGTTCTTGCGGGTATGGCAGGCACATTATATGCAATGAACTTCTCTACAATAGCGGCAAAGAAATTTGATTTTAACACATCAATACTTATACTTGTATTTGTAGTATTGGGCGGTATGAATAATGTTGTGGGAGTAATTATTGCAACAGCACTCCTTTATATGCTTCCCGAGCTTTTAAGAGGTATGGCAGATTATCGAATGCTTATTTATGCTATTGTCTTAATAGCAGTAATGCTTATAACAAACAGTGATAAGGCAAAGATATTCATAGAGAAAATAACATATAAAATAAAGAGTAAAAAATCCAAAGAAAAGGGGGACACTCAAAATGGCTAAAATGGTACCAGTTCCAAGTCATTCAATTATTCCGGAACGCGATTTGGATAAGTCCCCGATTCTTGAGACACTTCATTTAGGTATAGACTTTGGCGGTCTTACCGCAGTTGATGATGTATCACTTACAGTCGGCAGAACAGAAATTTCGGGACTTATAGGCCCTAACGGTGCGGGTAAAACAACGGTATTTAACCTTTTAACCAATGTTTATCAACCCACACGCGGTGCAATTATGCTTGATGGCAAGTCAACCGCAAGAAAGACCACTGCACAGTTAAGTAAAATGGGTATAGCACGTACATTCCAGAATATAAGACTATTCTCGGATATGAGTG
>JAZNPJ010000078.1:0-2457 GCA_045589635.1 Clostridia bacterium | reverse complement strand
CTGCAGACTATATTCTTCCTATGGCGTTTGACGAGCGGATAGGCAAGACTGTTGCCAAAGCTGTAGCAGACGCCGCAGTTAAAAGCCGAGTTGCGAGGAAATAGAACTTTGTGATTTTTTTGTCATACCTATTGACAATCTGTCGAAATAGGGATATAATGCATATAATTTAATATTTGAGCTAAGTGAAGTGTGTAGGAGAAAGGCGTATGCCTTGCCGAAGGAGTAATGCTCTCAGGCGCAATAGCGATGACTGCCCATGGATAGCGCTCCGGAGAAGTCCAGTTTCTAAAAGGGAACAAGAGGATGCCGAAGGTGTAAAACCCGCAAGGGTTAATCTCTCAGGCAAAAGGACGGAGATAAAGGTTTTAAACGACTTTTTTTGTGCGGAGTTTTTGTATATGAAAACTCCGCTTATTTTTGCTTTATTTAGCTAAATGGAGGTAATTTTATGGAAAATTTATTTACATGGCTAACAGAGTTCAACGACGATGTGAACGGTTTTGTGTGGGGTAATGGTCTTTACCTTCTCCTTGCAACTGGTGTTCTTATGACAATTCTGACAGGCGTATTTCAGATTAGACATATTGGACACTGGTTTTCTCAGACAATAGGAAAGATTTTTAAGAAGGATGTTTCCGGGCACGTTGAAGGCAAATCAATATCACAGTTTCAGGCACTTTGTACTGCACTTGCGGCTACAATAGGTGTTGGTAATATTGCCGGTGTTGCTGCTGCGATTGTCGGCGGCGGACCGGGTGCAGTGTTCTGGATGTGGGTTGCTGCATTCTTTGGAATGATGACAAACTATTCTGAAAATGTACTTGGTATATATTACAGAAGAAAGAATGTTAACGGAGAATGGTCAGGCGGAGCAATGTACTATTTAAGAGACGGCCTTGGCAAAATGAAGGGCTGTAAATGGCTAGGTAAAGTTCTTGCTGTTCTTTTCTCGATATTTGCTGTTTTGGCGTCATTCGGTATTGGTGCAATGGGACAAATTAACAAGATAGTTGTTAATATGGTTGATGCATTTGCAATACCATCACTTACTGCTATACCTGTTGGTGATGTTACAATGTATCACGTTATAATTGGTGTTGTCCTTGTGGTAATTGCAGCTCTTATTATACTTGGCGGATTAAAGAGAATTGCGAATTTTGCAGAAAAAGTTGTTCCATTTATGGTGGTATTGTTTGTTTTGGGAAGCATTATCATAATTGGTGTAAACTGTTCAGTTATTGGTGCAGCATTTGCTTCAATTTTTAAATATGCATTCACAGGTCCTGCTATATGGGGTGGTGTTACAGGTATTGCTATTAAGGAAATTGTTACATTAGGTTGTAAGAGAGGTGTATTCTCAAACGAGGCAGGTCTTGGTTCTTCTGTTATGGTACACTCAAACTCAAACGTTGTAGAGCCTGTACGTCAGGGCTTATGGGGAATTTTTGAGGTATTTGCAGATACAATGGTTGTATGTACAATGACAGCTCTTGTTGTTTTAACATCAGGTGTAATAGACCTTGACACAGGTGTTATGATGGCAGGTGCAAGCGACGCAAACCTTGTAGGAAAAGCATTCTCAATCTTGTTTGGTGTCTGGGGTGAAAGATTTATTGCTATCGCAATTTTACTGTTTGCTTTCACAACTGTTCTTGGCTGGGACCACTACGGTACAAAAGCATGGGAGTATATGTTCGGCACAAAGTCTACAAAGCTATATAAGGTAATTCACCTTGTTACAATTATGCTTGGTGCACTTTTAACATCATCATTGGCATGGGATATATCAGATACATTTAACGGTCTTATGATGGTTCCTAACCTTATAGGTGTTATAGCGCTTTCGGGACTTGTTGTAAAAATTACACGTAACTACGTTAACAGAGTACTTAAAGGAAAAGACGTAAAACCAATGCTTTCTGCATATGAGGATGTTCAGGCAGAACAAGAAAAACAACTATAAAACAAAAACCAACAGAAACGAAGTAATGTTTCTGTTGGTTTTTTATATAACTAAAATGAAATATAAATTTAAATTTTAATCTATTGACAAATTTCGATATATTTGATATATTTTATTCAAGGATTTAAATCCTCAATATTAAAGTTTCTTACAAAGGGAGGAAGTTTTTATGAAATTGATTTACGGAGTGGAGGATAAACCAAAGTTTGGACAACTTCTTATTTTTGCACTGCAGCAGTTGCTTGCGATTATGACAGCAACTTTGGTTGTTCCTGTAGTTATTAACCAGGCATGTGGTACAAATATGAGCAGTGCGGCGGCACTTCTTGGTGCAGGTTTAGGAACTTTAATATATGTTTTGTTCACTAAAAAGAAGAGCCCTGTTTTTCTTGGTTCATCATTTGCGTTTATAGGTTCAATGATAGCTGCCTTTGCAGGCGGTGTGTCTGTATCGTTAGGCTTTTTAGGACTCATAATGGGTGCAGCTTTTG
>JAZNPJ010000077.1:0-5412 GCA_045589635.1 Clostridia bacterium | reverse complement strand
CGAAACCATACCAATGTTATAGGTCATATTCTTCCTCCGTCAAAACTTTGTCTATACACGATTTTATTTCACAAAAATCGTAACCTCTGTATAAAAAATAACGTATACATTTGTCGATGTTCTTTTTCTCGAAGTTTTTATTAAGCTTTTTTCTTACTAATGACTCTAAGTCATTTTCATCAAAATCTATCTCACATAATGCCTCATATATTAAATCGGAAGAGATACCTTTTGCTTTAAGCTCCTGCTCAATTCTTCGTTTTCCGTATTTTTTAAGGTTATATAAATCCTTTGCCTTTCGCTTTGCAAAATCCTTATCATTTACAAAACCGTAATTTCGGCAAAAGTCAAGCACATCTGAAATTATCTCGTCTGTCGCACCGCGTATTTTAAGCTTTTCTGTGAGCTCTTTTTCCGAATGTGAGCGAAACTCCAAAAGACGCAGTGCCTTTTCCTTTGCTTCGTCATACGTTTTTAATGGTTTTTGATTTTTCATAGTTTAAAATAGCTAAACATTTCTCCAAAATTAACTCCGCCTATTACCTTGCCCTCGTATTTTGGACCTAATTGTGTGTATCCACCCGCTATCTGCTCAGATTTTATACCATAGCTTAATGATAGATATGCCTCTATATATGCACTTAAATGGTCGCATGCGCGGATAATCTGTCCGTCCATGGGATTAAAGTAATCGTCGTTATACGTTTTATTTATATCATCAGATGTAAGTGTTTTTACCTCGTTATTTAATACTATCTTTGAGTCGAATTCATCAGTAGTAAAATATCTGATTTCATCATGCCATGCAGGCGGAAGTAAGGGATATATAATCCTTTCCATCTGCTCTGCCTCAATTTCGTTTATTATGTGTCCTAAACCTTCTACCGACGCTTTTACGGGTGAAACAATGTCTCGCGTCAGTACCTCTGCCAAATCATGGAAAAGACCCGCAAAGAAGTTGTTTACCAATCGTTTTGGACACGGTGCTCCCGTCTCAAGAGTTGCAAAATACGACAGTATTGCAACAACAAGCATATGTCCCATTACGAACGTGGCGGGCATTCTTACCGCCTTTGCCCATCTTTGCTGATATCTTAATTTACCTATAAGAGATAAGAAATCCTGCAGGTATCTGCTGCCAGAGAAAACCCTAAAGCCCGAAAACGTATCACAGGAGGCAAGACCTGCCCTCATCTCCTGCTTTACCTGCTCTATGCCGTATGTGGCATGGTTCATGCTGTATACAATATCGAACTCCCAGCAGCTTGCCTCGTAATGCGCAGCTTTTAGTATTTTTTTCTCTAAGGCACTGTAGTCCTTATCCTTAAAATACTTTTCCATTCTTTCAAAAAAGCCGCCGCCAACTTTACTTAAATCTTCACTTAGCTGCTCTAAGACCCATTTATCTATCTGCTCACCTTTTTCTTTTACAAGCTTGTGATAAATAGGCGGCTTTATATCTGTTAAAATTGAACGGTGGAAAAACTCAAACATTCCGCCCTCAACAAGCTTTTGCATATCAACGCCATCGCCCTCGCATTTTGCAAGAACGTATGCGTAAAACATTTTGTGTGCCTGCTTGTCAAGCTCGGTAAACCCTGTCCACGGACGGATATGGTCATTCCAACGCTGAATAGATGCCGATTCGTAAATAAGTTCAATTATGGCTTTTGTTATCATCTGAGCTCTCCTTTATTCTACTACAGGATTATAACCATTTTCTCTCAATTTTTGCATAACTTTTTGTCCGTGCTCCTCGCCGCCGACATCACAACCAATATGTATGATTGTTTCGTTAGGGTCAAGCTCCTCGCTGAAACGGTCATACTGCACCATTGTAACGTTTGCATTTGCCTTTGACAATACACTCGAAAGATGTGTTAAAGAGCCGGGAATATCAAGAAGCTTTGTCTTAAACTTAAGCTTTCTCTTTCTCGAAACAAGACCCATATCTATTATTCTCTGGATAAAGCTAACGTCTATGTTACCGCCTGACATAAGACACAGCACCTTTTTGCCCTTAACGTCAACCTTATTATTTAATACTGCCGCAAGCGGTGTTGCACCTGCAGGCTCAACAACCTGCTTGTTACGCTCAAGCAATAAAAGTATTGCCGAACTTATTTCTGCATCGGAAACTGTAACAACATCATCTGCATATTTGTTTATTATTTCCATTGTGTTGTGTCCCGGTGCTTTTACCGAGATACCATCTGCTATAGTTGATGAGGAGTCTGTAACAACATAGCCTTTTTTTGCAAAAGACTGCGCTATTGCATTTGCACCCTCTGCCTGAACACCTATTATCTGCACTCTTGGATTTATATGCTTTATACAAGCACTCACTCCCGCAAGAAGTCCGCCGCCGCCCGCAGGAACAATTACCATATCAACCGTCGGCAAAGCCTCTAAGATTTCGATACCTATTGTACCCTGACCTGCCATTACCTCGATATCATCAAACGGGTGCAAAAATGTTGCGCCCTCTTTCTCCTGAATTTCGACTGCCTTGTTGTACGCATCGTCATAACAATCACCATGTAATACAACATTTGCGCCATACCCTTGTGTTGCGCTTACCTTTGCAATGGGTGTGGATTTTGGCATACAGATTGTAGCAGGAATATTAAATACCTTAGACGCATATGCTACACCCTGCGCGTGGTTTCCCGCACTTGACGCAACTGCCGCCTTGATTTCGCCTCTCTCAACAAGCGCCGCTATCTTATTTAGCGCACCTCTTAGCTTAAACGAACCTGTCTTTTGCTGATTTTCGTATTTTAAATAGATTTCTCCACCCGTCATTTCTGAAAAAGTGGTGGATTTTTCAATATCGGTCTTGTGAATTGTATTTTCGAGACGTTTGACCGCTTTTTCTATTTCTTTTAGCTCTAAATCCATTTTATTATCCTTTCGCTTTTAATGTTACGCCCATTTTTGCAAGGTTTTCTACTGCCTTGTCTACAACTTCTTGTACTTCCTCCATAGAAAGCGTTCTCTCGTCTGATGAGAATGTGAGTCTTACTGCCATGCTCTTTACTCCGTCTGCCTCATAAAGGTCTATTACCTGTGCATCCCCAAGCTCAGCTACATTCTGGCTCTCCCATGCAGAAGCAATCTGCTCATATCTTATAGAGTCATTTATAACAAATGATAAGTCATAGTCTATTGACGGGAATTTTGACGGTTCTTCAAAATTAACCGCCTTAACCTCTGATTCCTCTACAATCATAAGGTCTAACTCAACACATACAACGGCACTGTTTTTATCTATCTTTGCAAGATTTTTAGGATGAAGTGTATTTATTGTACCAACCTTTATTCCATCATATAAAATATCCGATGTGTTTTTGGGGTGTTGGTAATTAAACTTAGGTTCTGTCTTTTTAAATGTAACCGCACCGTGCTTAATGTGGTCAAACAGACATCTTACAACGTCCAAAGCCTTAAAGTAAAGCTCTTTTTCGCTATCCTCTTTTGAGAACATTATAAAGCCAAGCTTCTTCCTTTCGTTACATTCATTATCCTCTTTTATACCCTCAACAACACGTCCAATCTCAAATATGCCAAAGCTCTTTGAAAAACTACGATTATCATAGGCAAAGCCTAAAAGTGTTGGGAGCATTGTACTTCTTAGTGTTCCGTTCTCAGGTGTTGTCATATTAAGAATTCGTACATTTTCGTCGATGTCAAGACCAAGCTTTTTCATCTTCTTTCCGTCATACCAGATGTACGAATGTACCTCGTGCATACCGAATTTCTTTACTAAAATATCCTTAATTTGCGCCTCGTCCGACTTTGTCATGCTCTGTCTTATAGGTTTTAGTGCACTCTTTGTTGTTTTTATGGCAAAGTTATCGTATCCGTAAATTCTTGTGATTTCCTCAATAAGGTCTGCTTTTATGGTAACGTCCTTTGTTGCTCTCCATGACGGTACCTCTACTCTAAATTCGTTGCCTGTATGCTCACACTTAAATCCAAGAGCTCTAAGTGTTGTTAAAATCTCATCATCACTGATATTTATTCCTGTGTATCTGTCAACATAGTTTTTGTCTATTACAAGATTGATAGTAGGATACTTTTTAACATACTCATCTGTTAATGCCGAGGCAACAACTGCGCCCTCGTCAATACTCTTTACAAGATAAATAAATCTCTCTACCGCTTTGATTGTAAGCTCAGGGTCAAGAATTTTTTCGTATCTCATACTCGCATCTGTTCTAAGACCAAGCTTTGTTGATGATTTTCTTACACTTACTCCGTCAAAGTTTGCACTCTCCAAAACCACAGATGTTGTATTATCAACAATCTCCGAATCAAGTCCGCCCATAATACCCGCAATGGCAACGGCTGTATCGTTGTTGTGGATAAGAAGTGTATTTGTATCAATTTCCCTTTCAACTCCGTCAAGAGTCTCGAACTTGCACTCCTCTTTTGGTGTGTCTATAACTATTTTATCTATCTTTGTTGCATCAAA
The DNA here is from genome assembly GCA_045589635.1 of Clostridia bacterium. Taxonomy (GTDB): domain Bacteria; phylum Bacillota; class Clostridia; order UBA1381; family UBA1381; genus Ornithomonoglobus_A. The sequence goes on along the minus strand of JAZNPJ010000077.1, from coordinate 935 downwards.
TGCATGAGTTGGCTGTCCAAGTTCCAACATAATATAGTTTGTTACGTCAGCTAAGAGATTTATCGGTCTCATTCCGCAATAGGTAAGACGGATTTTCATTTCCATAGGTGATACATTCTTTGTAATATTATCCATCTTAATGCAGGAGTATCTGTATACCAAATCATCTCTTTTTACTTCAACGGGGATTTTATTTGTGTGTCCCTCATTACTTTTGCCAAGCTTTAGCGGTTTTAGCTCCTTGCCTGTAAGTGCTGAGAACTCTCTTGCAATTCCGTAGTGTCCCCAAAGGTCAGGACGGTTTGTAAGTGATTTGTTATCAACTTCAAAAATTATATCGTCTATAGGGAATATTTCTTTTATGTCTGTTCCGATTTTTGTGTCCCCCGAAAGCTCCATAAGTCCACTGTGGTCATCGCTTATTCCAAGCTCCTTTTCCGAGCAACACATACCCTCTGACGGATATCCCGCAAGCATAGCCTTGCCAATTTCCATACCGCTAACTTTACCGCCGCACTTTGCAAATGCAACAATCATACCCTCTCTTACGTTTGGTGCACCGCATACGCAGTCGTATACTCTGTCGCCACCATCAACCTTTAAAAGGTGAAGCTTTTTTGATTCGGGATGATTTTCGACAGATAAAATCTTTGCCGCAACCACGTTTGATATGTCTGCGCCCTTGTATATAATATCCTCTACCTCTGCAGTTGAGAGAGTAAAACGGTGTATTAAATCTTCTATATTTTCGTTTGATAAATCGACATAGTCGTTTATCCAGTTCATTGAAACGAGCATTTTTTATATTCCTTTCATTATTAAATGATTGTTTTGTGTCCCTCAGGTTTTCTCAAAAATTGTGCAGATTGCCGCTTTGCAGTTTGGGTGCTGTATGTTGATACCGCCCCAAACAAAAAGTGGTAAGATGTGCAATT
>JAZNPJ010000076.1:0-3879 GCA_045589635.1 Clostridia bacterium | reverse complement strand
ACGATGACATCACAAATTACAAAATAGATATGAATTCTGTTATTAAAAAGGTAAAGACAGATACAGAAAAGAAAATAATTCAATTCATATCTTATGACGTTAAGCATATTGATAATATAGCAGAAGGCTTAAATATGGATTTAGCAGAGTTAAGCACAAAGCTTTGTATGCTCGAAATGTCCGGAATTATTGAACAGTTACCCGGAAGATGCTACCGTATAAAAGATTGATTGCAAAAAAGGAAGGAAAGATATGGCATCCAAAAAATTACTAATAGTTGAATCACCTGCAAAAGCAGGGACAATAAAAAAATATTTAGGTCCAAGTTATACTGTTATGGCGTCTATGGGACATATAATCGATTTGCCAAAAAGTCAGTTGGGTGTTGATGTAGATAATGGTTCTTTTGAACCAAGATATATAACCATAAGAGGTAAGGGTGATTTGCTATCGCAATTAAAGCGTGAGGCGAAAAAATCAGACAAGGTATATCTTGCAACTGACCCTGACCGCGAGGGTGAGGCGATAAGCTGGCATTTGGCTAATGCACTTGGTATTGATATAAATTCAAAATGCAGAGTAACTTTTAACGAAATTACAAAATCTGCGGTTAAAAATGCAATAAAAGAGCCACGTGCAATAGATATGGACTTAGTTAATTCACAGCAGGCACGACGTGTTCTTGATAGAATTGTTGGTTATAAAATAAGTCCAATTCTATGGGAAAAGGTTAAAAGAGGCTTAAGTGCGGGAAGAGTACAATCTGTTGCAACGCGACTTATATGCGACAGAGAGGAAGAAATAGAGAATTTTGTTCCGCAAGAGTATTGGACAATAGATGCAATGCTTTCATCACTCACATCAAAAACCATATTTGAAGCAAGATATTATGGTTCAAACAATAAAGAGAACAAGCTTAAAGATGGCGAAGAAACTAAGAAGATTGTTGATGAGGTTAAAAATTCACAGTTCATAGTGGATGATATAAAAACAGGTACAAAAAAGAGAAAGGCTCAGCCTCCTTTTACTACAAGTACTCTTCAACAGGATGCATCGAGAAAGTTAGGTTTTCAGACAGCAAAGACAATGCAGGTTGCACAAACGCTTTACGAGGGTGTAAATATAGGCAACGACCTTGGAACCGTTGGTCTTATAACTTATATGAGAAGTGTCCCGTTAAGAATCTCAACTGAGGGTCAGGCAGAAACAGTCGGATATATAAATACAAACTATGGTAAAGAGTATTTAGAACCAAAACAGTTTAAAACAAAACGTTCGGCGCAGGACGCTCATGAGGCAATAAGACCCACATCGGTTTTGATTACTCCTCATAGCATTAAAGACAAGCTTACAAATGACCAATATAAGCTATATAAGTTGATTTGGGAACGTTTTGTTGCAAGCCAGATGTCAAGTGCTATATACGAAACACAAAGTGTTACCATAAATGCACAAAAACATATATTTAAAGCAAGTGGCTCTGAACTTGTATTCAAAGGCTATATGGCAGTATATATAGAAGGCACTGATGAAAAAGAAAAAAAGGATAAAAAACTTCCTAAACTTGAGGTTAAGCAGGTCTTAAAGCTTCATGACTTGATATCCAAACAGCATTTTACACAACCGCCTGCACGATATACCGAGGCAACACTTGTAAAAGAACTTGAGGAAAATGGAATAGGCAGACCGTCAACATATGCACCTACCATTTCTACAATTATATCAAGAGGTTATGTATCAAGAAGCAAAAAACAACTTTTACCCACAGAACTTGGCAAAGTAACAACTGAAATAATGAAAAACAATTTTGATGATATTGTTGATGTTGAATTTACTGCAGGTATGGAGAGTAAGCTTGATGATGTTGAGGGAGGAAAAGTGCAATGGGTAAATGTTCTTAGTGAATTTTATCCACAATTTAAAAAGGACCTTGACAGTGCACTGATAAATGTAGAAAAGATAAAGGTAAAAGACGAAGAGTCTGATGTTGTATGTGAAAAGTGCGGTCGTAAAATGGTATTTAAGCTATCGCGTTACGGTAAGTTTTTAGCATGTCCGGGGTATCCTGAGTGTCAGAATACAAAAGCAATACGAGAGGGTACCGGGGTAGAGTGTCCTAAGTGCGGTGGCGAAATACTTGTTAAAAAGTCGTCTAAGGGTAAAATATATTATGGATGTGAACATATGCCTAAATGCGACTTTATGGCATGGTATGCACCCATTAAAGACGAAAAATGTCCAAAATGCGGAAGTCTTTTAATGCAAAAGAATGGTCGCGGCGGAAAAATTATATGTTACAACGAGGATTGTTCATATGAGAGAAAGACGAGAAAAAAGAATGAGAGTTAAAGTTATAGGTGCAGGTCTTGCCGGATGTGAGGCGACATGGCAACTTTTAAAAGAGGGAATTGAAGTTGAGCTTTATGAAATGAAGCCAAAAAAATTCTCGCCTGCTCATTCTCTGGAAGGCTTTGCCGAACTTGTATGCTCCAATTCACTAAAGGCTGACAGAATAGAAAATGCATGCGGCTTATTAAAAGAAGAAATGCGCTTATTTGACGCACTCATGCTTGAGGCGGCTGATATATCAAGAGTCCCCGCAGGCGGAGCATTAGCAGTCGACAGAAATATTTTCTCGGATTATATTACAAGTAAGCTAAGAGATCATCCGCTTTTAAGAGTTGTTAACGAAGAGGTTACATCTATAAATACAGACGAATATACAATTATAGCAACCGGGCCCCTGACCTCAGATATATTAAGTGAAGAAATAGGTAGGCTTACAGGTAATGATAAGCTTTACTTTTATGATGCTGCAGCACCGGTAGTAAGTGCCGAAAGCATTGATTTTGATAAAGTATTTAAAGCGGCAAGGTATAACAAAGGAACTGCTGATTATATAAATTGTCCTATGAATAAAGAAGAGTATGACACTTTTTATAATGAACTTATAAATGCCGAGACAGCACCGCTTAAAGAATTTGAAAATCAAAAGGTTTTTGAGGGTTGTATGCCTGTAGAGGTTATGGCAAAAAGGGGAGAGAAAACACTCCTTTTTGGACCATTAAAGCCGGTTGGCTTAGTTAATCCCAAAACAGGCAAAGACGATGCTTATGCAGTTGTTCAGTTAAGGCAGGATAATAAAGACGCAACTTTATATAATCTTGTTGGATTTCAGACAAATTTAAAATGGGGCGAGCAAAAACGTGTATTTTCTATGATACCGGGACTTCACGACGCTGAATTTGTAAGATACGGTGTAATGCATAGAAACACATATATAAATGCACCAAAGGTATTGGATAAATACTATCGTATGAAAGAATATCCCAATGTATTTTTTGCAGGGCAGATAACCGGTGTTGAGGGCTACGTGGAAAGTGCATCGAGTGGAGTTCTGGCAGGGTATAATTTGGACATGCTTATTAAAGGTAAAAATATGTGGGAGCCTGACGCTAAAACAGCAATAGGCTCACTGCCTATTTATATATCAGGTGCTTCTGGGGAGAATTTTCAACCTATGAATGCTAATTTTGGCATTATTGAGGGACTTGAAACAAAAGAAAAAAATAAATCACAACGTTATTTGGCTATCGCTGAAAGAGCGTTGGAAAAAGTAAAAAATCAAATAGAAGAAAGAAAGGAAAATTAAAAATGGAAAAAATTATGAATTTTGTTAAAGGACACAAGGCATTGTCAGTTATTATCGGAGTAGTTATTATTGCATTGATTGTTGCAGTTATTTGTTTAGTTTCCAAGCCAAACAATGCAACAGTCGACAATGGAAGAGAAATAGTTAAACCTACATTTATGTACTTTGTAAGTAAATCTGATGAAACATACGAAGTCGGAGGCCAAGCGGTCTTAGGAAGACAAGTG
>JAZNPJ010000075.1:0-11691 GCA_045589635.1 Clostridia bacterium | reverse complement strand
CAGTACGGCGGCGAGGTCAACAAGCTCAGGGACAGAGCCGTTCCCGGCATCGGTGCTGTCGTAGATCAGAACTATTTCTACGGCGACCTGCCTGAGGTAACCCCCAAAGAGAGCGCATATATGTACGTTACCTGCACCAAGCGCACTCCGACTCTTAACCGGAGCGGAAAGAAGGAGCTAAACCGCTGGATTGACCAGGGCGACGTCTGCGCTATCAAGCTTGTGGAAGGTGCTCTTGTCGAGGTCATCTATCCGACCCCGTCCGGGCTTCGTACCGCATACCTCAAAGACATCACAAACTTTATGACGGAATGACAAAGGAGGCCGCCGCATGAATATTATAACTGCTTATCAGGACTACAACCCCTGTTTTCTGCGAGGCGCGGCGGCCTCTGACTCTGTCAAGCCGCCCCGGAAAATTATTCTCCATCTGACTCCAATACAGAGCCGCTTTGCCCGGTCATTGATTGACCGCAAGCACAAAGGGCTTAACGCCCCGAAGGTGCAGGGGCTTCCCCATATCCTTATCGGGTGCGGCAACTGCGACGAGATACGGGCGTTCAACACTCTCCCCTACGAATGGGACAGCGATTGTTGCGGCGAAGGCGAGCTTGGCACGTTCGATACGGGAGACCTCCGTTCGATACAAATATCCATATGCCGAGACCGCACCGGCTCTTATCGCTATTTCAAGGCGGCGATAACCCTTGCCGTCGACATCTGTGTTGAGCTTATCGAGCGTTATCAGCTGAACAATACGGACATAATCAGTCACAAAGAGGCCTACAGTATGTGGAAGGCTGACCGGGCATCACAGCCGGACGATTGGCTCCGGAAGTGGGGCTTCACTATGGATGACTTCCGGAAGTGGGTGCGCTACCGTGTAGAGAGCGACGAGGACTTCTTACCGGAAGAGATGGAAGAGGTTACCACCCATTACATAGTCTGCATGGACAAGCTCAAGGACGGCAAATACGAGGGCGTACAGGCAGAATATATCAGCCTTGACCGGGCAATACATTACTGTCCGCTGGGCTTCCGGGTCTTCTCTCTTGACACCGGAAAGCTGGTCTATAGCAAGTGCTTTGACCCCGGCGCTAAGGTACGAGTGCTGAAGAACGTAGTGTTCGGGCAGATACGAACATTCAAGGTAGAGCACGACGAATACGAGGTGCTCTCGGCTAACAACAGACGAATTATTATCGGCTACGACGGGCAACAGATTGCCGCCGTAGACAAGGCAAATCTGGAGCTTATATTGAGGTGAACTTATGGCAATAACCACAACCATTACCCCCCTTGACGATGACCTTCTGAAGCTTGCGGCGCAGGGGTATATACAGCAGGCGCAGAGCAATGCCCTTGCCGGTGTAGATGCTTCCCTTGCCGCTTCTCAGGTGGGATATACCAACGCCGTAGCGGACACTAATGCCGTCTACGACAACATAGCCCGACAGGCATACGCCAACTATCAGACCGGGCAGCGAGGCATGGCAAATCAGCTTGCATCTGCCGGGCTGTACAACACCGGCTACGCCGACACCCTCCGGGTACAGCAGGCGAACCAGTACGCCTCCAACCTTAATGCCTCCGAGATCGAAAGAGCTAAGGCGCTCCGTGACCTTGCAGCTGATCAGGAAGCTAACCGTCTCAACGCCGAGGCTCAGAAGCTTGAGATCAACGCACAGTATGCGCAGATGCTTGCCAACCAGGCGAACGCGGACCGGGACTATCTTTTCTCTGAAAAGCAGTATGCCGACAGCCGCGCCGACGTTATGTGGGAGCGTGAGCAGTACCTCAAGGAAGCGGACAACGCCGCACAGCAACAGCTTATCTCCAACGCATACGCCGCCGCCGAGCTTGGCGACTTCTCTCAGCTTGAAGCCCTCGGCATCAACACCACGGCGGCTAAGGCGGCATACGAACAGGCGCAGAGAGCGGCGCTTCTTGACGAGGCATACGCCGCTGCTGAGATTGGCGACTTCCGCTATCTCAGAGCTCTCGGTGTGAATACTGCAGACCTTGAGCGCCTGTGGAACGCCGAGCTTACGGCCTCGCTGTACGGTAGTTACGGCGGAGGCAGTGGTGGAGGTGGCAGTAGCGGCGGTAGCGGTGGTAGCTCAAGCTCTTCTAAGACCACCGAAAAAGACTTTGGCGAGCTGACAGGAAGCGAGTATAACGATGCTGTCACTCAGGGAACAAAGCTTATCAACAATATGCTGTCACAGAACAAGAGCTACGCCGACGTTGAAGCTTATGTCAATAGCCTTGAATACGGTCTGACTCGTCAGTTTGGCGCAGACTGGTACGAGGTATATCGTGATCGCGTTTTGTCCAACTATCCACATTACGAGGAAATGACTGCAAATGACTTTATTTCCGAATTTGAAGCGCTTGGCATTAACTCAAGAATAGACGCTCTTGAATATGTACACAACTACGGCGGCGACGAATACACCGCAGGTATAACGGCAATCAATAAACTCTGGCCTAAAGATTAGGAGGCGGATAATGGCATACGCAACCAAGGAGCAGAAGAAGCAGGCGGCGAGAGAGGCTTATGCCAAGGCAAAGGGCATCACTCTTCCGTCATCCTCTGCCACACAGAAGACCTACGCAACCAAGGAGCAGAAGAAGCAGGCGGCGAGAGAGGCTTATAAGGCACAGCAAGCCAACCAAGCCGCCTACGAAGCCAACAAGACCTACAAGCAGACTCAGCTGTCACAGGACGCAAGGGAACGCAGAGACGAAGACAGAACCTTCGAGCTTCCCAGAGTTGAACCCGAAGCCAAGCCCACATACAACGAGGAGCAGAAGAAGCTGAGCTTCAAGTATTCCTCTATCCTTCAACAGCAGAAACAGACTCCGGTAACAGACGAAGACCGCAAGTTTTTTAAGCTCAATACCGCCCCTACAAAGATCAATTCCTTTATCGGCATGACGGCCACGGATGACGACATCCGTGTCGCCAAATATTACTACGAAAAAGCCACCGCCAAGAACGCAACAAAAGAAGACAAAGAGCAGTGGAAAGACATCCGGAACTTTATCACCAACAAAGATGCCCAGCGTTATGGAGAAGCTGTCGCGGACACCGTCGCCAAGAACGACGAAGGAGAGCCTACGCTCCTCGCAAAGGTAAACGCCGCACTCAATACCGGAATTGCAGAAGGCTTAGCCACTCCGGTCAGAGCCGTTGGCACATACCTCGGCAATGACCGCCTCGTAGACAATGCCTTTGCCGTATCCAAATACATGGACATGGGCGACCAAGGCAAGGTTGAACAGCTTGCTCTGTCCGCTGTTGAGAGCATCGGCAGAATGGTTCCCTCACAGCTTATCGGTATGGCGACTCACCCGGCAGTGGGTTCTATCATAATGGGTCTTGGCTCCGCTGAGAGCGCATACGAGGAGAGCCTAAAAGAGGGGGCAACTCCCGGCAAGGCAAAAGTGTTCGGCGCTCTTGTCGGCGCCGCAGAAGCCGCACTGGGCTATTTCCTCGGCGGTATTCCCGGCATTAAACAGGGAAGCGGCAAAATCCTTGACGTAGCAAGCGAAGGCGTAGAGGGCATAGCCAAGAGCACTCTTAAAAAGATCGCTCCCAAGGCGTTGTCCTCCATTGATAACGTCATGGCAAAGATCATCAAGAACCCGGCACTCAGACAGGGCATTGAAAACTACATCGGCAATATCGGGTCAGAAGCCGTAGAAGAGAGCTTGCAGAGCGTATTCGAGAGCGGGCTTAAAAAGTGGCTCTTGGGACAGGAGGACACCAAGCTCCTATCCACGGAAACCCTTGAGAGCGGACTTCTTGGCGGTGTTATCGCCGCCGTTCTCGGCATCCCCGGTATCGCCATTGACACCACCAACGCCGCAAACGCACCCACCGTCACCGCACCGGAAACCAACGTAGAGACCGATACCACGACCGAAGCTGAGACCGAGACCGCAAAGCCCAAAATCACCGAAGCCGACCTTCAGGCAGCGCTCGACGATGCCGCAAAGGTCAAGGCTTCATCCCGTGGCACAGCCGCCGCAAAGCGCATCTATACCGACGGCGAGGTAACGGCAAAAGAAATCCAACACATCATGTCCTCTCCAGAGGGCAGAGCCGCCCTTGAGCTTTACTTCGACACCAAGCTCGACTCTCAGACCAAGGCTTCCGACGTTCGGAAGACCATTCGTGCCGTTGCGGAACAGCGCAAGGCACAGCTTGCCTCTGACCCGGCCGCAAAGCTCGTAGCTGACGTGGAAGCCGGCAGAATTACGGCGGCAGAGATCCTTGCCGACGAAGCCAACATCGAAGCCTTACAGGCAGAGTACGACCGCCTTGAAGCAAAGGTCAAAGCCGCCGAAGAAGCCGACCCCTCGAAGGGCGGTATGTACCGCGTTACCGCTGACGGGCATAAGGTGCTCAACATCGGCCTGCAGTTTTTTGCCAACAAACCGAAGACCGCAACGGCAAGACCTGCCAACGCCCCACGGCAAGCCCCACAGGAGGCTCAGGCAGACGCAGAAGCCCCCAACCAAGCAACTACTCCCCCGGAAGCCAAAACGCCCTCCACAAGCTCCACAGAAGCCGCACAGCCCACCAACGAGGCATACCAACGCCCGGAGGGTACGCGCAAATTTGGAGAGACCGTAATCAACTCTAAGTATATTTCCGAGAGCTCCGCAAACGTGCTCAAAGAAGCCTACGCAGACAAGCGCACCTTTGCCTATGAGAAAGGCACAAACGCTGACCAAATTAAGACCGCCGAGGAAAAGTGGAACGTAATTACCGACGAGGGAAAAAACATGGCCGCCGCCGTTGGTGAACTGAACCGCATCTTCGAGAGCGGCGACAGGCTTTCTGCGGCGGATGGCGCGTTTGCAGTCTACGCTATCAACAGAGCCAACGCCGCAAACGACCTTGACGGGCTTGTGCAGTTGGCAGAGAAGATCGCTTTCCTTGCTACCGAGAGCGGCCAGTTCATTCAGACCTTGAGCATGATCTCCAAGCTCTCACCGCAGGGACAGCTTATTGCCAATCAGCGGCTTGCGAAGAAGTACGAAAAACGCATCAAGGCCGCCAACGAGGGCAAGAAGCAGACTTTGAAGGATAAAAAGGAAACCGAGCGCAAGCTTGAGCAGACAAAGAAAAAGCTTGCAGAGGTTACCTCCGAACTTGACAGGCTCACCGAAGAGCTTAACGCAAAAAACGAGGCTCTTAAGGCTGAGACCAAACGGACGGAAGAATATTATAAGACCATCCAGGAATATATAAAAAAGAACCGCAACCTTCGCAAGCTCGTTGAAAAAGAGATTGAGCTACAGGCGGAGATCAACAAGCTACAGGGCAAGGTCGAACTGAGCGACTATACGCAGTTTCTTCTCGCCAGCGCAAAGACCACGGCAGAGATGAACGAAGCACGCAACGCGGCACTCAAGGAGATCGCACTTCAGACCCCGATAACCTACATCGACGTTATCGAATGGCTACGGTACGGAGCTATGCTGAGTGGCCCTCTCTCCAACATGCGGAACATGGCCTCCAACGCCATCAACTTTGCAGTTGCTCAGACTGTTGTTGTCGGATCTACCGTTGTGGAAAAGACCATTCCCCAAGACCGAAGGGTCAGCTCCGTTATCAACCCGTTTTCGGCCAAAGACAAAGCTCTTCTTGCGGCGGCAAAATCGACCTACGCTGAAGTTGAGACCGAGCTAAAGACCGGCGACAAGGTTGAGAGAGCATCGGCTGTCATTGCCCGTAATCGCACTACAGGCAACAAGGCTCTCGACTTTGCTCTGCGGGACTTCTGGTCGAAGCCCTTGGACTGGGGCGATACTCCCTTCCTGTTCAGCTCCTACGTTCTCAGCTATGCACAGGCTTGTAAAGCCCGTGGGCTTGATCCCAACACCGCCACCGAAGCACAGCTTGAAGACGTCAAAGCCTACGCCATATCGGCTGCACAGCAGGCTACGTTCCGGCGCACAAGTGAGACGGCATCCTGGCTGTCCCGGCTTGAAAGGCAGGGACGAGCCGCAATGACCAACCCCGATGCTCCGCTGTCTAAGCGTATCGGCGGCGGCTTGGTTTACACCGCCATCGGCGGCCTTGCCCCCTTCAAATCCGTTCCGGCAAACATTCTCAAGCAAGGTGCTGTGGATTATACCCCCCTTGGGATTGCCGACGGCATACGGACAGCCTACAAGACCGGCAAGGTCGATGGACAAGCCATCCAAAAGATGTGCAAGGGCATGACCGGCACTATGATAATGGGTCTTGGAGCGTTGCTGTCCTCTCTCGGTCTGCTCCACGCCAACGACGACGAGAAGGAGGCTCAGTATCTCAAGTCTCTCGGTCAGCGCAATTATTCTATCGACATCGGCAATCTGAACATCAGCGGCACGTGGGTTGGCCCCGTCGCTATTCCTCTGTTCATGGGGGCAACCATTAACGAGATCTGCGCAGACGGTTTTGAGTTTGACGAGATCTTAAACATCATCGCCTCTGTGGTTCAGCCTGTCGTGGACACCACCGTGCTGTCCGGTGTGAACGACTATATCACCACCATTGAGTACAACGGTATTCAGGGTGCAGTTACCGACCCCTTCGCAACCTATTTCGGGTCGTTCTCTCCGGCGCTTCTTAACGCCATCAACAAGACGTTCATAGACCCCAAACGCCGCACATCTGTCACCACGGCATCAAGCGGCGGCGCAGAGAGCGTAGTTAAGTATGCTGTGAACAACTATATGTCCCGGACTCCGGGCTTATCCTACGAGCTCCCGGTATATGTGGATTGTTGGGGCAGAGAAGAGGATACAGGCGACCTTGCCCAAAGGTTTGCAAACAACTTCCTGAACTTCTCCTCCGCAAAGGAGATGAACATCTCCGACGTTGACCGGGAAATAATCCGGCTATACGGCTACGAAACGGACGGCGTAACGCTGACCCGTAACGAGGTTCTCCCTCCCATGGACAACGTCAAGGTTCTCACCGGCGACCTCCGCGACGGTTCTGACTTCGCCAAGGAGCTTACGACCGACGAGATCATAGAATACCGCAAGACGCGAGGAACTACCGCTTACGATACTCTGGAAGCCCTGTTTAAGACCAAGCAATACTCCGGGCTTCCTGACGACACCAAGGCACTTGCCATTGATATGGCCTATACCTACGCATCAGCCGAAGCTAAGGCAGCCGTGGCTGATGTGGATATGCGCAACCTTGTTCAGGATACATGGCTGATCAAGGCGCACGGAGGCTTTGGCGATCTTTCGGTTGAGGAGGTCATTCTTTGCCGAGCGGTAACTAAAGGCATCAACGGGCAAGGAGACATATCCAACGCTTTGGAGGTTAAGGGCTTAGGCAAGCTTGCTGACAAATACTGGTACTACTACAAATCATCTTCCTCCAAAGAAGAATACCAGGCATACCTCGATAGCTCAAAATCTAAGAAGAAAGAGGGTGAGTAACGGCGCCGCTATAGACGAGCTTGATAATTACCAACTGGCGCAAGCCATAGACCGCTGTGTCCGGGGAGAGATTGCCCGGGCAATGGCTAAGCGGCGATACATTGACGAGATAACCGTCGAGCGTATTGCCGAGGAGTTCAATTATTCAGACCGTCACACCAAGCGAATTATAGCAAGAGCTAAAGAACAGCTTTTGCGCCGCCTATAACTTGTCCTCTAAACGGCACTTCCGCGACATTGTGGGAGTGCCGTTTTCTTGTTAATATAGCCTTGCAAAGGGGGAAACCCCCTAAATCTTAATAAGAGAGGTGAACATTATGGCAGAATTTGCAAGCAATGGCAAGGCTAACACCGGCGTAGCCCTCGGTGCTGTCGGCACAGGTCTTGGCGCACTGAACGCAATGGGAGGCACCGGCATTCTTGGCGGTCTGTTCGGTGGCGGAGGTAGCGGCGCATACGTCAACCGCTACGAGGCTGAACAGCAGGCAAGAATTGCGGAACTCGAAACGGAGGTAAAACTCAGAGACGCCAACATCTACAGCGATCAGAAGTCTCTTGAGCTGTACCGCTACGTTGACGGCGAGCTGAAGGACATCCGCAACGCCCTCTGCGCTCAGGCTGTTCAGAACGAGAAGGTCTCCGGAGCATTCGACCTGGTCAAGGCTGATCTCTGCGCCACCCGTAGCGAGCTCTACTGCGCTATCAACAGAGAGCGGGACGAGCGCTGCTGCGGCGACAACGCCATCGTCAACTACGCCAACGCTACCTTCTATCCCAAGCAGGTGGCAGACGTAACCGTTGGCACTACCACCGTGGCTCAGACGGTCTACAACCCCCTGACCAACTGCGGCTGTTGCCGCAAGTGAACCACGCGCACGGGGGGCGGAATACCGCCCCCCTATCTTTTTAATAAAGGAGGGTATATATGATAACCAAAATACAGAACGGCATTGCCCGTTATATAGATACTGAAATCCTTCCCAAGATAGACGGCTGGCAGAGGTGGGCGCTGGGCGTCGCCGCAACAGTTAAGCTTGCCGAGATCCCGACCATGCTCGACAATCTCAAGGCTATTCTCCCGGCGGCATTCCGGGAGGACGGCAACATTGACATAGATATGTTGTACCGGGAGTTCGCACGTCAGGCAGACAAGGGGAGTATCACCATGAACATCCCCATGCTGAACAATCAGCTCACGCTCAACCGGGCAGACGTAGACACCATATACCGCTACATTAAGGAGGCATAAAATGAAGATAATAAAAAAGCTTGCAGAGCTTATCGAAGAGGAAATCGAAGGGGCTGAGGAATACGTAGACCTTGCCCTCATGCATTGCCATGACCACCCGGAGCTTGCGCAGACATTCTATGAGCTTGCGCAGACCGAGCTTGGGCATGTGGAAGTCTTGCACTCTCAGGTGGTAAAGCTCATTGAGCGCCATCGCAAGGAACACGGAGCGCCCCCGGAAGCCATGATGGCGGTGTGGGAATACGCCCATGAGAAGCACATGCAAAAAGTTCAAAAAGTCCGTGCGCACATGGCCGAATACAAGGGGCGCTGACCCTATCTTGACAACACTTTGACAACACTTTTTCACAAAGCTCACCTATTTTCGCCCACTCGCACCCATTTCCATTTTCAAGCTTTCCGCAACCCCTAAAGCAGTATAATGTGATAAATCAGACAAAACACAGAAAATAAAACACAAAAAGAGAACGGCTGTTGCATAATCGCAACAGCCGTTTTTCCGGAGAAGGAGGGGATCGAACCCTTTCGTACTTCCTTCAAAACCCCATTTTGCCTAAGGGATTTTATCATTTGCCCATTTTTTTGACAACAGATTGACAACACTTTTTTATTCTTCGTCCTCAAGGCGAAGGTGTTTTATCTCCTGTATCTTGCTCTTCCGGTGGGCATCCCGGATATGCTGATAGACCTTTTCGGTCGTTTGGGTGTCGGCGTGACCGAGGATAATTCGTGCCGTGCTGACGGGTACGTCGTTCTCTAAGAGTATCGTTGCAAGCTCGTGCCGGAGCTGATGGGACGTACACGTTATCTCGTATTCGCGGCTAAAGTCACGCCACAACTTCTCGAACTGTCCCTCGCTCATCCACTCTCCGTCCACGGTGAACAGCTTCTCAGCCTTGCCCCGGCGAAGCTCTCTGAGGGTCTTTGCAAGCTCGTCCACAATGGGGATATATCTGATGCCGGCCTTAGTTTTAGGCTCTTTGACATAACCTTTTCCGCCCTTGCTGTATACGCTCCGGCGCACGGTTATTATCTGCTCGTTTAGATCTATGTCGCCCCATGTCAGCCCGAGAAGCTCACCCTTGCGAAGCCCGGTATACAGAGCCATATAGGCGTACAGAGCTCCGTCGCCTTCGCGCCCCTCCGTCCGTGCTATAGTCTGCACGTCTTGCCGGGAAGGAAGGTCACGGGGATTATGTTCAAGCCCTTCGGGAAGCTGAATATCCCGGACCGGATTGTTTTCAACATAGTCATGGAGCACCGCATATCTGAACGCACGACGGAACGAGCCAAGCTGTGTCGCCGCTGTCTTCCGTGCCATGTGCTGAGAGGCAATGAGCTTGTCCATCTGCCGGGCGACCATAGAGGGCGTTATGTCCCGGATGCGCATGCCGGGGAAGCTGTCCCGCGCCCTGCGGTATGCCGGGGTCTCAGATCTGAGCGTGTTGTGAGCAAGCTTCGGGGAAGCCTCTGCCCACCATTCGTCACACACCTCTGCCCACAGCTTACCCTTCTCCTGTTCCTCCTCATAAGCCGCCATCTTGAGAAGGACTTCTCTTTTTGTTGCCCCGTAAAAATATTTGCGTTGAGATCTACCGTTGACCTTAACGGTGATTGTCTCGACCCAGCGCCCATCTTCGCGCCTTGTCATGTTACAGCATCCCCTGTATTATCTCCTGGGCATGCCGGAACAGGCCGTACCTAATCCAGCCCATGTCCCCGGAGAATATGTCAAACGTGAACATTATCAGGACTATAGTCACTACCGCCATTAAGCACCCAAACAAGATGCGCTTCTCCCGGCGCTCCTTGTTAAGCTCGCGCTCGACGAGCTTCTTCACCCAATCAAGGTCGGCGGCATCCCTGGAAGGGCGAACCGGGGTCTCAATCTCGTGAATGACCTCATGGACTACCTCGTGCTCAAGCCCCATGAACTTATCAATGCTTACGCCGAGAACCTTTGCAAGGGGTATTGCGGTGGACATTCTGAGGTCATCAGCCTGTCCGGCAAACACTCTTGCAACAGTTCCGATGGGGACTCCGGACTCTTCGGCAATATTTTCATTTGTCATGCCTTTTGCCTTTTTGGCTTCGATTAACACCTTGGTTATCATTGTTTCGCCCTTTCTTCGTATTTATTTCGTTTGTGATTTGTGCTTGCATTCTTTTTTGATATCCGCTTTTCGTGCTGTTTTCGCATCTGCATATTGTACTTCGTTTAGTTGTGTGTTAATCTTACGGTGCGCTCAAGGACGAGCGACACAATATATGAAAGAAGGATCCCGCACATGAAGAAGCCCCACATTTCCTACGCACAGGATGAACGCCGCGCCCTACAGCGGAGTATCCGCCGCATGACCTCCAACGCTACCGTAAAAGAATTACGGCTTATACAGAGCTTTGCTCAGGGGGTAATAGGTTAATCATATGAAAGTCTTACAATAAATATAAAAGAGCCGCCAGTTTGGCGGCTCTGTCTTTGTCCGGTTTTCGGGACAGCCAAAGGAGTATGCTATAGCCATCACACGAGAGGAGGACGCCGCATTAACATTATATTGATACGCCGCATTCTTGTGCTCTTACAAGGCGCGAATGCCGAACAGCTGAGACTTGTCTTAGCGTTCGTCCGGGGCGTAAGAGGGAGCTGACCGAAAGGTCGGCTCTTTTTTTATTGCCTTTCTGCTTCCTCTTCTTCAAGAAGCCTCCGGGCGTAGGCTTCGATTTTGTCTATCTCTTCCGGGGGAAGTTCAAGGATTATCTTAAGAAGCTTGCGACGGAACGGCGCTCTGTCGTCGTTGAGCGCAACGCCCATCAGAAACGCCAGCTCCTCCGCTTCGGAGGATGCGTTGAACATCTCGCCCTCACCCGTGGTCAGCCAAGTCTCATTTACGTTGTATGTCCGGCAGATTGATTTGATGGTAGAGGGAGCCGGGATATTGTCGCCCTGGCAAAGTTTAGATACAGCACTCGAGGACAGCCCG
>JAZNPJ010000074.1:0-2303 GCA_045589635.1 Clostridia bacterium | reverse complement strand
GTAATATCCGTTATTATACTCAAGTAATCCAAGCTTTATAAATTTTTCAATTTCAATTATAAAAATATCTCTTATATCCCTACCAAAACGTTTTTTAAATTCATTTTCGCCAACACCTTTTTGTGTGCGAAGTCCCATTATCATAAATTCAGATATTTTATCGTGTTCTTCAAGTATTGTTATATCTCTTTTATTATCATTTATATATTCGTGTAAGTTATCGGTATTGGAAAATCTTTTATTCCCTATATAAGAGTGTGCAGACACGCCTAAACCGATATACTCATCACACTGCCAATATTTAAGATTATGTCTACATTCATAACCCTCTTTTGCAAAGTTTGAAATTTCGTATCTGCTAAACCCGTGTTTTTTTAAAAAATCAACTGTTATTGCATACATTTCTCTGTCCTCGTCATCGGAGGGCAATATAAATTTACCACTTTCGTATTCATTTTTAAGAGGAGTGCCATCCTCTAATATAAGACTGTATGCACTTATATGTGTTATAGGAAGTGAAATAGCCTTTTCTAATGTGTTTAAAAGTGTTTCTTTACTTTGATACGGAAGTGCACTCATAATATCTATATTGATATTTCCAAATCCCAGCTCGCTTAATTGCAAAATATTATTATATGCAGTTTCTGCCGAGTGTATTCTGCCAATTAAGCTAAGCTCATCATCATTAAAGGACTGTACACCCACACTCACACGATTTATACCGCTATCATACATTGCACGTATTTTATCAGTATCAAGTGTACCTGGATTTGCCTCCATACTTATTTCACAACCATGGCTAAGACTAAAGTTTTTGCGGATATTATAGAGTAAATTTTCTATTTGCTTGGGAGAAAGTATTGAGGGCGTACCTCCGCCTATGAAGACAGTATCAACCTTTTCTCCCTTGTACTCCTGCATTTCTCTAAAAAGGGCATTAAGATACTCATAAACCTTTTCAGTGCAATTTGTATATGAGGTAAAATCACAGTATTTACATTTTTTTATACAAAATGGTATATGAATGTATAAACCTTTCATCTTTAATTTTATTCCTTCCCTAAAAAATATCCTCACTTCTGTCGCATATATAGAATACCTTTATTTTATCACCATTTTTTAAAATGTGCTGTGATATTCCGTAATTTGGTATCCCCTCATTTATCGAGTAAGTCCAGCCCGACTCACTTCCGCAGTCAAACTCATATATGTTGTTTATACCCTCTATATATATACTGTTATACATTGGTGTATCCACAAACTCCATATGTATTTTCTCGCGCTTTAACTCACGCTGCAAAACATTAAATGCACTTTCGCCGTCATTAAATTTAACCTTTTCTTTGGATAATATAATCCCATTATCAGGAACAAGGTGATGTTTTTCCTTTTTTAATTTATCCATATTATTAAGAATTGTATCACAACTTACAACAAGTGAGCAATAGTTTATTTCGTTATCTTCTTCGTTATTTTGTGAGTATGTACCTTCGTCAAATACCACAACATTGTTTTTATCATCTGTTTTTAGAGTTTCATCGGTCGTCTTATTTGTATTATCCGTAGGCTTTTTAGTTGGTTTTGGTGCCTGAGGCATTGGCGTTGCTTTTTGTTCTGTTTTTGAAACCTCAGGTTCAAAAATTATACCAAGTGTTTGCTCTGTTGTTGGTTCCGCGGTCGACACAGGTTGTTTGTATACATCATTTTCTGTGGTTGTTTTGCAACCAAAAAGCAACAACATAACACAAGTCAGTACAACAGCATATATTATTGATTTTAAATTTTTCATATATTCTTAATCCTCAACAAATTATATATCATATATGCAACTTCTCCGCGATTTACAAATTCATGCGGATTTATCTGCATACCATCGTCCTTTAATATGCTATTTGCATAGCAAAAAGCCATACCCTCACGCGCCCAGTCGCTTACATTTGTATAATCATCAAATTGGGCAAGTATGTTTCGTATCTGCTCCTCTTTTATATTTGCAGCTGCAAGGAATAGCTTTGCCGCTCTTGTACACATAAGCGCGGCCTCCTGACGTGTTATAAGGTTTTGCGGTGCAAACTCAGTTTTTGAAACTCCGTTTATTATTCCGCTCTCATATGCACTGACTACATATTCATAAAACCAGTCGTTCTCATTTATATCTTCAAATACATTTTCTCCGCCCTTTAAATTAAGAGCACGCGTAATTATTGCTGTGTACTCAGCCCTCGTCATTGTGGATTTCGGTTCAAAAATATTATCGCTTTTTCCGTTTATTATGCCACTTTTTGCAAGTGCCTTTATTTCAT
>JAZNPJ010000073.1:0-3731 GCA_045589635.1 Clostridia bacterium | reverse complement strand
GGCTACGATCCGACTTCGGAACAACAACAAGGCTTTTGTGCGGAATTCTTGGAGGTCAGTCATTTGATACCACAATAACAGGCGATGAGTCAATTTGTAAAAGACCGATGAGGAGAGTGTGTGAGCCATTATCAAAAATGGGTGCAAAAATAGACGGTGATTATTGCCCGCTGACGGTACATGCGTCAAAGCTAAATGGTATGGAATATACAATGCAGGTTGCATCGGCACAGGTAAAGACTGCAATTATATTAGCCGCTCTTTATGCTGATGGTGAAACAATTATACACGAACTCACCAAATCACGGGACCATACAGAACTTATGCTCTTGGCAATGGGTGCAAATATAAGAGTTCAGGGGCTTGATATATACGTAAACAAAACCGATAGCCTTATGGCACAAAACATAGAGGTGCCCGGCGATATTTCCTCTGCTGCGTTTTTTATGGTACTTGGTACAATCTTACCGGACTCATGCATAACATTAAAAAATGTTGGAATTAACCCCACACGTACGGGAATAATTGATGTTTTACGCAATATGGGTGCAAACATAGAGATAACAAACGAGAGGATAGCAACAGGTGAAAAGGTTGCAGATATCATTGTAAAAACATCAAAGCTTTGTGGAGTAACTATTGGCGGTGATATAATTCCAAGACTGATAGATGAACTACCTGTAATTGCAGTAGCAGCATTATTCGCAAAGGGTAAGACAATCATAAAAGACGCACAGGAGCTTAAAGTAAAAGAAACAAACAGAATACGTGCAGTTGTTGATGAATTTAAAAAGTGCGGTGCTGATATTTTCGAAACTGATGATGGCATGATAATAGAGGGTAATAAAAAGCTTAAGGGTGCTGATTTTAAAACATATGGCGACCATAGAATGGCAATGAGTCTTTCGATATTATCGCAAATGGCAGAGGGGAAATCGACTATAGATGATAGCGAGTGTGCAGTTGTATCTTACCCTGATTTCTTTGATGATTTATATTCTCTTGATGTAAAATAATTGAAAATAACACCAAAAATGCGCATAAAACTGCAAAAAATTGAATTTTTCCTTGACATAATGAATTCTTTTTGATATAATCATAATGATTTATTATGGGCATTACCCAAAGCTTATTATTTGGAGGTATTAAAAAAATAATGGACACTGACAGTATGACGTGGATTATTATTGGATTGATTGTATTGATTTTGTTTTCGGCATATTTTTCGGCAACGGAGACTGCATTTTCTTGTTTGAGCCGAATTCGTATGAAAAATCTTGCAAATGACGGTAACAAACGCGCAAAGCTTGTTCTTAAGATTTCAGATAATTACGATAAATTTATTTCTTCTGTACTTATAGGAAATAACATTGTAAACATAGCTGCATCATCAATAGCAACAGCTATGTTTGTAGAACTGTTACAAGAAAAAGGTGTTTCTGTATCAACGGCAGTGCTTACTGTTGTTATATTGATATTTGGCGAAATAACACCAAAAACGCTGGCTAAGAATTTTCCTGAAAAGTTTTCGATGTTTTCTGCACCAATGCTGCGTGTTGTAATGGTTATACTTACACCTTTAAATATATTATTCCAATTATGGCAAAAAATGTTGTATAAGGTTGTAAAAATTTCTGATGACAGAGGAGTTACCGAAGAAGAACTTTTAACAATGGTAGAAGAAGCGGAAAATGACGGTGAGCTTGACGTACACGAAAGTGAACTCATACGTAATGCTATAGAATTTAACGATATAGAGGTAGCCGACATACATACAAACCGTGTTGATGTTGTAGCAGTAGATATCGAATGGGAAAACGATAAAGTCAAAGAAGTGTTTGACGAAAGCGGATATTCTCGTTTGCCGGTTTACACAGACAGTATAGATAATATTGTAGGTGTACTAAACCAGAAGGATTTCCATTTTGCTATGGCAAAGGGACAAAGTGCCCGCGAAGCAATGAGCGAGCCTGTCTATGTAATACCATCTATGAAGATATCCGAGCTTTTAACTATATTACAAAAGAAAAAGTCGCATATGGCAATAATTGTAGACGAATATGGCGGTACTGACGGTATAGTAACACTTGAAGATATTTTAGAAGAGCTTGTAGGCGAAATATGGGATGAACATGACGAGGTAATAGAGGAAGTTGAAGAAATTTCTGAGAATGAATTTAAGGTGTTGGGAAGTGCTAACCTTGACGATACACTCGATATGTTTGATGTTAGTGCAAACGAAGAAGATGACTCGAGTACAATCGGTGGTTGGGTAATGGAAAAACTTGGCCATATACCGGAAGATGGCGAGGAATTTACTTACGAAAATCTTCATATAAAAGTAACTAAAACAGAAGCACGTCATGTTGAAGAAATTATGGTAACAGTGCTCGAAAAAGAAGAAGACGAAGAAGACGAAGAATAATATACAAGTATTAAAAACCACCGGGAGGATGTAATCTTTCGGTGGTTATTTATAAGAGAGGGATTGATATAAATATGAAGAAATATACCATTGAGGATTTAAAGGATATAATAGTAACACTGCGAGGTGAAAATGGTTGTCCCTGGGATAAGGTACAAACACATCAAAGCATAAAAAAGAGCCTTATAGAAGAATGTTACGAGGCTATTGATGCACTCGATAATGGTACAGACAAGGACTTTGCCAATGAGCTTGGAGATGTGCTTTTACAGGTGGTATTCCATGCACGTATGGCACAGGAAAGAGATGCATTTGACTTTGATGATGTAGTAAATGAAATCTGTAATAAGCTTATATCACGTCATACACACGTTTTTGGTGAGGATAAAGCCGGTAATGAAGAAGAAGCACTTGATAATTGGGAAAAGAATAAGAAAAAGGAAAAAGGTCTAAAATCCAATACAGACGTGCTTTTAGATGTTCCAAATTATCTGCCCGCACTTATGAGAGCAGAAAAGCTTATAAAAAAAGCAGATGGGCTTGGGTATTGTGAAAAGGATGAAAAAACACTCCTTGCCGATATAGAAAAAGAGCTTGAACAAATTAAGGAGTGTAATAAAAAAGAACATATACAGAGTTTGTATGGTAAACTGCTTTTTGATGTTACTGCATTGGGAAGAAGTATAGGCATAACTCCCGAAATTGCACTTAGCGAAGAATCGAACAAATTTATACAAAGATTTTCTGAGAATGAAAATAAATAAAAAAAGTTACATTACCTTGCGGTAATGTAACTTTTTTATTTTATCATTTTTAGCATTAAATCATATATCTGCTCCAATGCAGTAGTCTTTGCCATTTTTCTTAAATTTAAAGACATAGTATCTAACTGGTCAGGATTATCAATCATATCCATAATTTTATTATATAATGTATCAGGAGTAAGCTTTTTCTCAACAATAAGAGTTGCGGCACCGTTTTTCTCGAATTCCCGTGCATTTTGCTCCTGATGATTTCTTACAACATTCGGAGATGGTATAAGAATAGAAGGTTTTGCAAGCGCTGCGATTTCACTTACAGTAATTGCGCCTGCACGTGATACAACTATATCTGCGGCTGCCATATGCATTGCCATATCATCTATATAAGGCGCAATACGTACATCGTCATTTAGTTCTATACCCAATTCTTTTATTTTGTCTATGGTCTTTTGATAGTTCCTGTCGCCTGTGCCAAACAAAAGCTGAATTTTTCCCTCGTCAATAATTTGTTTTAATATTTCTATAACACAACTGTTTATTGCATC
>JAZNPJ010000072.1:0-2464 GCA_045589635.1 Clostridia bacterium | reverse complement strand
ATATAATTTTTACCATAAATTACATCTATATTTTACCCTACTTTTCTTAATTAGTCAATAGCTATTGACATTTTTTTAAAAAATTTATATAATATTTTATATTACATTATATGTGTATTCCCGGAGGAAATATGAATAACTCAAAAAACGCAGCATTTTGTACTTTAGGTTGCAAAGTAAATCAATACGAAACAGAAGCATTGGAGGAAATGTTTTTAAATGACGGATATAATATTGTCCCATTTTCCAAAAAAGCAGATGTTTATATTATAAATACATGTTCTGTAACAAATATGAGCGACAGAAAATCAAGACAGATGATAAGACGTGCCCGCAAGCAAAACAGCGAAGCTGTTATTATTGTTACTGGTTGTTATGCACAGACTGCTGATAGCGAAGTTGTTAAAATGGGCGATGCAAATCTTATAATCGGAACACAGGGACGCGAAAATCTTTTAGATATAGTTAAAGCTCTTGACTGTACTTCGCACATAAACCTTGTAGGAGATATAATGCATAATCACAAGTTCGAAGAACTTAAAATAACAAAATACACAGACAGAACACGCGCTTTTATAAAGGTTCAGGAGGGGTGTAATCAATTCTGCTCATATTGTATAATTCCATATGCAAGAGGTCCAATACGAAGCCGTGATATAAACGAGGTTTTAGACGAAATACGTACTCTTGCAAAGAATGGATACAAAGAGATAATACTTGTTGGCATACATATTGCCTCATATGGTCTTGATACAAAAAACACATCATTAGAAGAGCTCTTAACTGAGGCTGATAAAATAGAGGGAATTGAAAGAATTCGTATATCATCTATCGAGCCAATGACATTAAATGCAGACTTTATAAACAAAATCAGTGTTTCTAAAAAGCTATGCCGACATTTTCACATTTCACTTCAATCAGGTTGTGATGATACGTTAAAAAGAATGAACAGAAAATATACAACCTCGCAATTTATGTCTATTGTTCAGGGTCTGAGAAATGCCTTTGAAGATGTAGCAATAACTACCGACATCATGGTAGGCTTTGCAGGAGAAACAGACGAAGAATTTGCCAAAACTTTGAATTTTGTAAATAAAGTTCAATTTGCAGATGCACATATTTTTCAGTATTCTCAAAGACGCGGTACACCTGCAGACAAGTATCCCAATCAGGTTTTACCTCAAATTAAAGAGGAACGCTCTAAAAAACTGTTGGCAATTTGCGAAAAATCAAGAAACGAATTTTTACAAAGCCTTATAGGTAAAAATACAAAAGTTCTATTCGAAAGAAAAACAAAAGATAATATGGCTGAGGGCAAGACAGATAATTATGTTACAGTAAAGATTCCCTACCAGGACGGGTTAATTGGAAATATAAAAAAAGTAAAACTAAAAAGTATATATGAAGATATTATTATTGGTGAATTAACAGAGTGATTATTATCACTCTGTTTTATTTAAAAAAATAAAAGTGCCCACACCGTTCCTAGAATCAGTGCAGACACCTTTTAAAAAATATGAATACATTATAACATACAATTTTATAAAAATCAAGTATTTTTTACAATTTTTTTACTTTTTTCTTCTATATGTAATTTTGTATCATAATTCATCAAGCGATTTAAAAGTAAAGCCACTTTCTTTCGCTTTTAAAATAATTTCCTCCAGGGCGTCTGCATTATCCTTTGAGACCGCATGCAATAAAAGTATTTCGCCATCATGAAAATATGGAACAACCTGATTTATCGCATACTCTCTCCCCTTTTGCACATTTACATCCCAGTCCTTATACGCGTGGCTCCAGAATATTGTCTTATACCCCATATCCTTTGCAATAGCAAGAACTCTCTCACTGTATGCACCCTCAGGCGGACGCATATATTTCATTTGATATCCATACAGTTCAAGACTCTTTGCATTTAAAATATCCAACTCCTGTTTGATTTCGTCTACGTTACACTCGCTAAGATTTGGATGATGTACTGTGTGGTTGCCTACAATGTGTCCCTCGTCAATCATTCTGCCTACAAGAGCCTGTTGCCCTTCAAGATATGGCATAGTTACAAAAAACGCTGCTTTTACATTATGTTTGCCAAGCACATCTAAAATAACAGATGTGTATCCGTTTTCGTACCCTTCATCAAACGTCAGATATATATTTTTCTGTGTACTATTTCCAAGATAATACCCCTCATACTTTGATAGCCTTTCCTGCTCTTCAAGAGTTATTTGCGGAGGTGAACCTTTTTTTCTGACAAATCGCCAACCATAACCTTTTTCGGATATCTCTCTGTAGTCAGTTTCTGTTTTTATTTCCGCATGGGGTGCGGGTGTTTGTACTATCTGTGTAGGATGAGGTGTATTCTGTGGTTGTATTTCTTGTTTTGCCTCTCTCCCTTCGCAGCCCATCGCTAACAGTAACAAAACTAAAATAATTGCTGTTTTTTTCACTTTTTTAGCCTCCC
>JAZNPJ010000071.1:0-7907 GCA_045589635.1 Clostridia bacterium | reverse complement strand
TTAACACTTGTCTTCCTAAGACCGCTTGGCCTCCGACTTTACAGAATTTGCTCATAAAGCAACACTTGATACATATCTTAATAAAAACATTCAAATTGAATGTCCGGTAAAAGCGGCTGCACCTCAGTCAGGCAATTCAATAACATACACTGCAGAAGGTTATGTAAATGGCTGGACAGAAATATACTCTGCAGCTAATGACAGATTAGCAAAAGTGGAGTACAAAGCTAATCAGCAAAATGTTGCAGGCGAAGTTGCTGATGCAGTGTTACCAAACATCATTTTAACGGAAGATGTTAAAGTTAATTAGCAAGAACCATCATCACCTGGCGGTGGCGGAGTTACATCTTACAAACTTACATTCGAAACAAACGGCGGTAGTGCAATAACTGCTATATTCAAAAACAAAGGAACAGTTATTGACCTTACACCATATACAACAGTAAAAGACGGTTACAAGTTTGAAGGTTGGTATCTTGATAAAGAGTTGACAAAGCCTGCTGATAAGGTTACACTAAATTCAAATATGACTGTTTACGCAAAATGGAGCGAAGTAGATATAAACAAAGTTACATTAACATTTGTTACAAATGGTGGCAGCAATCTTTCTCCTGTAACAGCAGCAAGAGGCACTGTAATCGATATTAACAATTTTATAACCTTACGAGAGGGTTATACTTTTGAAGGTTGGTACTTGGACGAAGCGCTGACAACCCCTGTTGATACACTTACATTAAATACCAATACCACAGTTTATGCAAAATGGAGCGAAACACCAAGACCATCACAACTTACTGATGAGCACTACGCATATATTATAGGACGTACAGACGGTCTTGTACACCCTGCTGCAAATATCACAAGAGCAGAGGTTGCCACAATATTCTTCAGACTGCTTACTGCCCAAGTAAGAGATGGCAACTTAACTAAGGATAATCAATTTGACGACGTAAACGAAGATAACTGGTTCTGCGCTGCAGTATCAACACTTGAAGATTTAGGAATTATTAACGGACGTTCAGATACTGAATTTGTTCCTAACGCCTTTATTACAAGAGCAGAATATGCAGCAATAGCATCAAGATTCTCTGACGTAGTATACAACGGTAAGAGTAAGTTCTCTGATATAGCAAACCACTGGGCAGAGGGCGAAATAAATGAGGCTTCTCATGTAGGCTGGATAATCGGCGATGGCGGTAAGTTCCGTCCTGATGATTACATTACAAGAGCAGAAGCGATGACTCTTACAAACAGAGTTCTTAAGCGTATTCCTGAAGTAACAGACGACCTTCTTGATAATATGGTTAAGTGGCCTGATAATATGGATACAACAATGTGGTATTACCTTGCAGTTCAGGAAGCTACAAATAGCCACGATTACAAGCTGAAGGCTGATAATGTACATGAAAAGTGGACTACAATCGAAGCTCCGCGCGACTGGACAGAATACGAAAAATAAAGATTTGCAAACAAAAACAGGGCTTAAATTAAGCCCTGTTTTTATTGGTTTAAATCTGTCAGATGGGTAATAGTTATTCATTAAATATTATTGTTTTTGAATTCTACACATAATTAGTCCTGATACAGTAGTAACAGGACTAATAAGGTTTACACTTCAAACATATCAGGTTTTTGAGATTTCTTATCAAAATAATACAAAATAGCCTCTGCAATTCTTCTTGATGCCTCACCATCGCCATACGGGTTTACTGCCTGCGCCATCTTATTATATTCATCTTTACTGTCTAATAATTCTTTGGCAAGCTTTATAATAACATCTTTATCAACACCCGCTATTTTAACAGTACCCGCCTCAACAGCTTCAGGACGCTCTGTTTCACGTCTTAAAACAAGTACAGGTTTTGCTAATGCCGGTGCTTCCTCCTGAATTCCACCCGAGTCAGTCATAATCATATAGCTTTTTGCCATTGCATTGTGTAAATCTTCAACGTCAAGCGGGTCAATAAGATGTACCCTGTCCAAATCACCAAGTATATCAAATGCGACCTCGCGTACTGCAGGATTTAAATGAACAGGATATACTATCTCAACATCATCATACTCCTGTACAATAGTTTTAAGAGCATTACATATATTCTGTAGCGGCTCGCCAAGATTTTCACGTCTGTGTGCAGTTACAATTATAACACGTTTGTTTACAAAATCAATTGCATTTAAAGCATTATCTTTAAATGTATAATTATCTTGTACTGTAGTTTTTAGTGCGTCTATTACAGTATTACCGGTAATATAAATATTATCATCACTGATATTTTCTTTTAATAAATTTAATCTGTTTTGCTTTGTTGGTGAAAAATGTAAATCTGCAATTCTGCCTGTAAGCTGTCTGTTCATCTCCTCAGGGAACGGTGAGTATTTATCATATGTTCTGAGTCCTGCCTCAACGTGTCCCACCTTAACCTGATTATAAAACGCACTAAGACCCGCAACAAAGCTTGTTGATGTATCCCCGTGCACCAAAAGAATATCGGGTTGCTCTTTTTTTATAACCTCATCAAGACCCTCTAAAATTCTTGTAGTTATACCTATAAGAGTTTGTCTTGTTTTCATTATATCAAGGTCATAATCGGGAGTGATATTAAATAATTCAAGAACCTGGTCGAGCATTTGTCTGTGTTGAGCAGTTACACACACGATTGATTCTATTTCGTCATATTTTTTTAATTCAAGAGCAAGCGGTGCCATTTTTATAGCTTCGGGTCTTGTTCCGAATACTGTTAAAACCTTTACTTTATCCACGTTAACCTCCATTATTTATCATCCTTGTTATCTTTGTCGTTATCTACATGATGAACATAACTGTTCATACCTAAAAGTGAACCAATAAGTAACAATACAAGTACACATATCAAAAGCAGCATTGCACGTAAGAAACCATTTTCAGCCAAAAGAACTGCGCTTATTCCCAAAACACCGCTTATGGCATATAAAATAAACACTGTTTGCTTTTGAGAAAATCCCATATCAATAAGTCTGTGATGCAAGTGTCCCCTATCCGCTTTCATAGGGCTTTGTCCCGTTGCAATACGACGTATCATTGCAAAGCTTGCATCAAATAATGGCAAGCCAAGTATCAAAAGCGGTACTGCAAACGATATAACCGCATAACTTTTAAACACACCTTGTATTGAAAGTGATGCAAGCATAAACCCTAAAAAAGTTGAGCCTGTATCACCCATAAAAATTTTTGCGGGGTTAAAATTAAATGGTAAAAATCCAAAGCAAGCCCCCATTAGCGCTGTACCAACAATCGCAATAGGATATTCACCTACTCTTGCTGCTATAAATACAAGTGAAACTGACATTATTGCACTTACACCTGCTGCAAGTCCGTCAAGACCGTCTATAAAATTTACTGCATTGGTTATAAGCACTATCCATAATACAGTTATAAAAACTGACAACCACTCAGGCAAAACAAGGTATGGATTTGAACTCCAGAATGCCGGATTGGTAAATACCTCTATCTTGATATCACCGACATATATAACAACAAGTGCGGCAATAATCTGAATTACAAATTTTAATTTTGCATTAAGTTCCTTGCAATCATCTATTACACCCATAATCGCAATTATAAATGCACCGCATAATGTGCCAATAAGAGATCTGTCAAACTTGGCAAAGCACGCAACAGCTACCACAAAGCCAAATATAATGGCAAGTCCGCCAATTCTGGGTGTCGGTCTTTTATGCACTCGTCTTTTATCCTTTGGTATATCT
Source organism: Clostridia bacterium (assembly GCA_045589635.1). GTDB lineage: Bacteria > Bacillota > Clostridia > UBA1381 > UBA1381 > Ornithomonoglobus_A. Next base: position 4,163 of record JAZNPJ010000071.1, on the reverse strand, counting down.
ATTGCGCCAATTTTAAATGCAAATCGTCTTACTAACGGAGTGGTTGCAAATGTAAATACAAATGCAACAACAAACGCAAATAACATAAATAAAATCTGTTGTACATTCATTGTTAAAAACAATCTCCCTTCAAAAAATTACTTTACAGAAACTGTAAAATAATTTAATTACTGTTGTAGATTACTGAACAAAGCCAATCTTTTTATATACCTTGCGCATTGTCTTTAGAGACATCATTCGTGCCTTTTGTGCACCTTCCTCGCAAATAGTTGAAAGATATTGTTTGTCATTTACAATCTTATCATATTCTGCACGTATAGGTCTTATAGTTTCAACAACAGCCTCTGCAACGTCATTTTTAAATGCTCCATATCCAAGATTTTGGTATTCGTGTACAATTTCTTCTGTTGTTTTGCCTGTAACTGCTGACATAATAGTTATAAGGTTATTTATTCCCGCTTTTGTCTCATCATTTTCGCGATATTCAATAACACCCTCACTATCAGTTACTGCACTCTTTATCTTCTTCGATATAACATTAAAGTCATCAAGCATAGAAATATACGCCTTTGGATTTTCGTCTGATTTTGACATTTTCTTTGTCGGCTCCTGCAAGCTCATTACCTTTGCGCCCGCTTTAGGCAAAAAGCCCTCAGGAATTTTAAATACATCACCATATAATGTATTAAAACGGCCTGCAACATCACGGCATATCTCAATGTGTTGCATCTGGTCCTTACCAACGGGAACAAGATCAGTCTGATATAGCAATATATCTGCCGCCATTAACACAGGATATGTAAAAAGTCCGGCGTTTATATTGTCTACATGCTTTGCACTTTTATCTTTAAATTGTGTCATTCTTTGTAGTTCACCCATATATGTGTAACAGTTTAAAATCCAGCCAAGTTCTGCATGGGCACTGTTATGTGATTGAACAAAAAGAGTGTTCTTTTGCGGGTCTATACCGCAAGCAATATAAAAAGCCAAAAGTTCTAATGTTCTTTTTCTTAATTCTTGTGGTGTTTGTCTTACAGTTATTGAATGAAGGTCCATCATAGCATATATACAATTATAGTCATCCTGAAGATTAACCCAGTTTTTAACTGCACCAAGGTAATTACCCAATGTGATTATTCCTGATGGTTGAACACCCGAGAATATCGTTTTTTTCTCTTCCATTTATAGAATATCCTTTCAATGCCTTATAGATTTTCGCTTAAAACTTCTCCTAAACGTCTTACACCCTCTTCAATCTTTTCAGGTGTTGCAGATGAGTAGTTTAGTCTGAACATATTTGATGGCAAGGTCATATCTGTAGCAAAGTTTGTACCCGGAACAATAGCAACCATTTTTTCGAGACATTTATCTACAATAGGATTGATATCTGTTATTGTAGGGCACTCACACCACAAGAACAATCCGCCCTCAGGCACTGTCCACTTAACCTTACCCTTAGGGAAATATTTTTCCATAGCATCAATCATTATTGCACATTTTTTTCCATATAATGCTCTGTTCTTTTCGATATACTTATCTATATCGTACTTTTTCATAAATTCAACACACATTAACTGTGTAAGTACAGGTGTGTGAACGTCATTAACTTGTTTTACAACCTCTATTCTGTCGCAAATACCCTCATTTGCAACAACGTACCCCAAACGCATACCCGGAGATAATATCTTGGAGAATGAACCCACATATATTACTCTGCCATCTGTATCCATTGATTTTATTGTAGGAACATCTTCGCCCGAAAATCTTAAATCTCCGTACGGGTTGTCCTCAATAATTAAAACATCATATTTTATAGCAAGCTCTAAAACTCTTTTTCTCTTTTCAAGAGACATTGTTGTACCTGACGGATTCTGGAATGTTGGTATTGTATAAATAAACTTAACTTCGTTGTTTTTTAGAACATCTTCAAGTGCATTTACATCCATACCATCACTCTCAACCTTAACACCGATGAGGTTTGCTTCGTATGAACGAAGTGAGTTAAGAGTACCGATAAAGCTTGGATTTTCTACAACAACCTTATCGCCTTTATTTATAAGACATTTTGCGGCAAGGTCTATACCCTGCTGTGCACCGGTTGTTACAATGACTGTATCACCCTCATTAAAGCTATTTGCCTTTTTAGCCCTTGATATAGCACATTCCTTCATAGCTGCAACGCCGTCTGTTGTTCCATACTGAAGTGCCATTGTGGGATTAGTCATAAGGATTTTACCTGCTATTTTTGAAAGCTCCTCGCCCGGAAAAAGCTCTGATGCAGGGTTTCCGCCTGCAAGGGATATAATTTCGGGATTTGCCATTCTTTTAAACATTTCACGGATAGCACTCGCTTTCATTGGCTTTACTCTATCCGAAAGGTATTTTGTATATTCCATTTCTATTATTCCTCTCCGAAAATAAATTAGTCTTGTTTAAGCTTTTTTTGCAAAACTGTCTTTTAGTGCAACTGTTCTGTTAAAGATGATTTTATCTTCACTTGAATCTGTATCAACACAGAAATATCCCATTCTCATAAACTGGAAACTGTCTCCCGGTTTTAAATTCTTCATGTTGCTTTCGAGCTTTGCATTTTTAAGAACAACCATAGAATCCGGATTAAGATTTTCTACAAACTCACCGTTTGTTTCATCAGACGGATTTTCTACCATAAACAGACGGTCATATAATCTTACCTGGGCATCTACAGCGTGTTCTGCACTAACCCAATGAATAGTACCCTTAACTTTTCTTCCGTCAGGTGATTCTCCGCCTTTGGATTCAGGGTCATATGTGCAGTGGACTTCTACAACCTTACCATTTTCATCTTTTATGCAACTGTTAGCGGTTACAAAGTATGCACCCTTAAGACGCACTTCACCACCAATTTTCAGGCGGAAATACTTCTTTGGTGCTTCTTCCATAAAGTCATCTTCTTCGATATACAATACCTTTGAAAATTCAACTTTTCTTGTACCCATTGATGGGTCCTCGGGATTGATTTCTACTTCAATTTCCTCAACCTTATCTTCGGGATAATTATCTATAACAAGCTTTATTGGTCTTAATACTGCCATAGTTCTTGGCGCTTTTTTGTTTAGGTCTTCTCTTATACATGCCTCAAGCATTGCAAAATCTATAACACTATTTGCCTTTGACACACCTATTCTGTCGCAAAAATCTCTGATTGCTGCAGGAGTGTATCCACGTCTTCTCATACCGCAAAGAGTAGACATTCTTGGATCGTCCCAACCTGATACAATATTATCCTTAACAAGCTTTAAGCATTTTCTTTTACTTGTAAGAGTGTAGTTTAAATTCATTCTTGCAAATTCAATCTGACGTGATGGATTTTCATATCCAACTTCTTTTAAAACCCAATCATATAGCGGTCTGTGGTCTTCGAATTCAAGCGAGCAAAGTGAGTGTGTAACACCCTCAACTGTATCAGAAATGGGGTGTGCAAAGTCATACATTGGGTATACAATCCACTTATCCCCTGTTCTGTGATGATGTGCTCTCATAATTCTGTATATAACAGGATCGCGCATATTAAGGTTTGGTGATGACATATCAATTTTAGCTCTTAAAACCTTTGAACCGTCTTCAAACTCACCTTTTGTCATTCTCTCGAACAAATCAAGATTTTCCTCAACACTTCTGTCTCTGTACGGACTATTCTTACCAGGTGTTGTAAGTGTTCCTCTGTATTCTCTTATTTCGTCCGCGCTAAGGTCGCACACAAATGCACTGCCTTTTTTTATAAGCTTTATTGCAGCCTCATAAATATCATCAAAATAGTCAGATGCATATAAAACTTTTCCCCATTCAAAGCCAAGCCACTTTATATCTTCCATTATGGCTTCAACATACTCTGTATCTTCCTTTGTCGGATTTGTGTCGTCAAGACGAAGATTACAAACCCCGTTATATTTTTGTGCCATTCCAAAGTCAATACATATTGCCTTTGCATGGCCTACGTGTAAATATCCGTTAGGCTCTGGCGGAAATCTTGTTTGTATTTCCTTGCAACGGCCTGTCTCCAGGTCTTTATCTATTGCCTCTTCTATAAAATTTCTGCTGTAATTTTCTTCCATGTGTAAACCAAATCCTTTCAATTATCTTAACTTATCTATTGCATAGTTAAAACGTTTCATAACCTCATC
>JAZNPJ010000070.1:0-4513 GCA_045589635.1 Clostridia bacterium | reverse complement strand
TACCCTCACGTACTACAAGCACAACACCTGACGAAAATTTCGAAATTGCAGCAGCGTCAGTAACAATCGAAACGGGTGGAGTATCTATAAATATGTAATCGTACTCAAGTTTTAATTTTTCCAAAAGCTTTTGCATTGCCTCGCAGCCCAAAAGCTCGGCAGGGTTAGGAGGTATTGAACCTGATGTTAATACATCAAGACCATCGCGTTCATTTCGGTAAACAACCTCCTCGAATGTCTTTTGCTTTGATAATACAGTAGAAAGACCATTATCTTTTACTATACCGAGATACTGGTGTGTTCTTGGTTTTCTCATATCTCCGTCTATAATTAAGACTTTAGCACCTGTAAGTGCAAAGGTTATTGCAAGGTTAAGTGTTGATGTGGTTTTACCTTCACCTGAACCGGAACTTGTTACAATTATTGTTTTACATTCCTTGTTGTCAGAACCTGAAACAGAGAAGATTATATTTGTTCTTGCGGTTTTATATGCTTCTTTTACAATGAATGGAGTCTTTTTGTTAATAATTGCCATTTGGTTTCTTTTAAGAGAAAGTTGCTTCCACTCCTGTTGGGTCATCTTTTTCTTTGCGGCAATTTTATCTTGTTTTTGTTTTTTTGTTTCGTTATTTATATCCGACACAATTATCGCTCCTATCTGTTTACATTTCCAAAATATTCGGGATTTCGCCTAATACGGGGAATCCGTATTTTGTGGTAAGCTCTTTTGCAGTCTTTACTCTTGTATCAAAGATATTGATTACAAATACTATAAATGCTGCCAGAACAACTCCCGCCAAAAAACCTACAATACCATTTCTGAAAGCGTGGTTTCCTTCTGCTGTTGTGGATTCTACGGGGTATTCTATTGCTTTTACTGAGCCGCCCTCAAAAATCTGTTGTATTTTTGCGGGTGCATTTCTTAAGATGCTCTTAGCTATTACATATGCATCGTGTGAATCGGTTGTTGTAACCGAAATGCTTATAATATTTGTATCTTCTAATGCGGTGTAGTCAACCATACGTGATAGCGAGGTTACTCCGTATTTATTTTCTATATCATCAGATATTATTTCCATAAACGGTCCGCTGCGCAGTACTTCTATGTATGTAGGTAACAGTGTTGCAGCGTTTTTTATGCCGACAGCATCTACGTCCTCAGTTGTTTGTTCCTTTACTGTATTTACATACAGGGTACATTCCGATTTATATTCGGGTATAGAGGTTATTTTTGTATAAGCGTAAGTTCCTGCGCCTACTACAATACCCATTACTACAAGAAGCCACCAGAATGCAAGCATCATATTAACAATGTCAATTACAGAAAGCTGACTCTCAGGGGTTTCGTTTGGTGTTTTGGCAGCTTCTGACTGAGCGGCAGCTGTATGTATTATCTTTTCTTCCATAATAATAATGTATACCTCCTAAACGTGCGATAAACACACATATATTCCATCATATTATATCACAGTAATAATGAATTGTCAATTAAATTCAGATGAATTATTTTTACAATTATACATTATAAACAAATTTATTGATTGGTCTTGAAAAAAAGTAAAAAATCAAGTATAATGTAGAATAGGGTATTTAGTTTAATATGTAAGAACATACAGATAAAGGAGATAAATATGAACGGAATAACTGTTAAGGAACAAAACTCCAATAAAGGTAAAATAATACTTATAATACTTGTTGCAATTCTTGTAATAATACTTGTTGGGGCGCTTATAGGAAGAGGAGACAGTCAGGGAATAACACTCGATGCCGAGTATGAGCAAATACTTGTTGAGGACGGTCAGGATACATTTGAGGTGGCAAAAATTTTAAAGGAAAAGGGTATAATAAAATATCCGTATATGTTTGTTGCCCAATCAATAATGGGCGGATACCACGGTAGTTTTCAAAAGGGTGTATTGTCTATAGAAAACGGAATGTCATATAAGGATATTTTAGATATGCTTATTGCTCCTGCAAGAAACACCCAAAAGATAGTTGTTGCAGCAGGCGAGGAAATGAAAGAAATTTCCAAGCAATTACACGATATGGGCTTAGTGCCATGGCAGGAATTTTACGGTGCACTAAGCACAAAAGATGCATATAACTATCCATTTTTGGCAAACATTCCTGCACGAGATAATTTGTTTGAGGGGTATCTCTATCCCGCAACATATGAAATTTCAAAAGAAATGACCTCATATAATGTAGCCGAGCTTATGCTTGATACTTTTAACAAGCAATTTAAACCGGAATATTATACAAAGGCTCAGGAGTTGGGACTAACAAGTGATGATCTTGTAACGCTTGCCTCTATTGTAGAGAGAGAAGCACCAAAAGGTGCAGACTTAAACAGAGTTGCGGGTGTGTATTTTAACAGATACAAAAAAGGATTTTATCTTGAATCTGTAGGCTCAATACAATATATTTTAGGCGACAGACGACCAGTTATATCAATATCAGAAACAAAAATCGAATCACCTTATAATACATTTATTCATACAGGACTTCCGGCAGGTCCTATATGCTCACCGGGTACAGCTGCTATTGAGGCGGTTTTAAATCATACACAAAACAATGAATATTACTATGGTCAAAGAGAAGACGGAACAACCTTCTTTGCACAAAATTATGCCGATTACAGAAAAGAACTTGAAGCAGCACCTATGGCAGTTACACTCGACATAGATGTATATCAAAATCAGGACGATAAAATTCGATAGAGTCTGAATAAAATTGCTCATCTTACCATTTTCAAAAGCTCGGAGTATCAAACATACGCCGTCGCTTTTTTAAACGGCAATCTGAACAATTTTCTCTCAGACTTGGTGTGCCATTGGGCACTGAAAGGAACAACTAAAAATGATAGAATATGATGAAAATGCAATAGTCCCTCCCTATATAACGAGCTATTTAAGGGAAAAGACAAAGCATAATGATGAATTTTTGCATAATCTCGAAAAGTATGCCGAGGAGAACAGTATACCTATAGTAGAGCCGGAAACTGCAAGATTTCTTTCAGTAATAACTAAAATAAAAAAGCCAAAGAGAGTTTTAGAGGTTGGATGTGCAATAGGTTACTCGGCAATTTTAATGGCACAGAGTATGGATGATGATGCAAAAATTATTACAATGGAATATAATCACGATTTAGCTCTTTTAGCACGCAAGAATATAAAAAAAGCAGGTCTTGAGGATAAAATAACTGTTGTAGAGGCAGATGCAAAGGAATTTATCTATACAATAGAGGAAAGCGAATATTTTGATATTATATTCCTCGACGGACCAAAAGCACATTATATGTATATGCTAAATAAATGCGTTGATTTGTTAAAGACAGGCGGAATTTTAATTTCCGATAATGTTTTGTATAAGGGAATGACGCCTGACGATAACCATGTTGTAAGAAGAAAAATAACAATAGTAAAAAGACTGAGAAGTTATATAGATATGCTTATGGAGCATAAAAAGCTAGAAACCTCACTTTTATCTTTGGGTGATGGAGTAACAATTTCTGTTAAGTTATAAGAAAGGGAACTTTGGAGTAATGAAAAAGCCTGAATTATTAGCGCCGGGAGGCAGTCTGGAAAAACTAAAAACAGCAATAGATTATGGTGCGGATGCAGTCTATATCGGTGGTGAGGCATATAGCCTCAGAGTTGCGGCGGAAAATTTTAGTATTGAGGATATGAAAGAGGGTATAAAATACGCTCATGACAGAGGTAAGAAGGTATATTTAACCGCAAATATACTACCGCATAATGATGATATAGAAAAATTTGAGGAGTATATAAAAGAAGTAAGTCCTCTTGGTTTTGATGCAGTTTTAATTGCAGATTTGGGCTTATTCGATATGGTAAAGGAATTGGCACCACATCTTCCGATTCACATAAGCACGCAGGCAAATAATGTAAATTACCGCAGTGCAACAATGTGGCATAAGATGGGTGCAAAAAGAGTTGTTTTAGCACGTGAGATGTCCTTTAAAGAAATCAAGGAAATTCGCGAAAAAATCCCTGAGGACCTGGAAATTGAGGCATTTGTACATGGTGCTATGTGTATTTCGTATTCGGGCAGATGTCTTTTATCAAATTATATGACAAACCGTGATGCAAATCAGGGTGCATGCTCACATCCGTGCAGATGGAACTATAAGCTTGTTGAGGAAACAAGGCCTAATGAGTATATGGATATTTTTGAAAATGAAAGGGGTACTTTTATTTTCAACTCAAAGGATTTGTGTATGATAGAACATATTCCTGAGCTTGTAGAGTGCGGAATTTCGAGCCTTAAATTAGAGGGCAGAGTTAAAACCTCATACTACGTTGCAACAGTAGTTGGTGCATACAGACGCGAAATAGACAGATATTTTGCCGACCCCCAAAACTATAAATTTAATCCTGATGAACTCAATGAGCTTTGTAAGGTCAGCCATCGCCCATATACTACAGGTTTTTATTATCATAAGCCTGATAAGGACACACAAGTGTATACTGACAGCTCATATATAAGAGAC
>JAZNPJ010000069.1:0-20136 GCA_045589635.1 Clostridia bacterium | reverse complement strand
AATAATTTGTGAATAAAAGAATTTTATTGTTTTTTCAAACTCATAAAAACAAAGTAAAGATATAATTGCGCTTAAAATAAACAAGAGGATATCTATTCCCAATAACCCATAATGCTCCCTCACAGTAAAAACAGACACTATATGACCTAAATAAAATCCAGCAACATAAAAGGATATACACATAAGATATTCAATTAACGCCATGGTTTAGTTCCCCTTTTTTAATACTCACGCATTAAAAAATGCGTGGCAAGAGAATTCTGTACCACGCATAAAAACGCGGCTTAGAATTCATGTTACCACACATTACACCCTAAATATGAATATCATAAAACAAATATCATATTGAAGCCTGCGTTTTTTACAAAACACAAATTTGTTTTATGATACCCAAAAAGGTAACACAAAATAAGGATATAATAAAAATATCCGAAATTCATTATTAAAGTGTAACATGTGGTGGTTATATTATACCACCTTTATTTTTTAAAATCAATATATCTTCCAAACTTTTTGAAAAAACAATAAAATTCTTTTATTCACAAATTATTAACAAATAAATTACAGATAATTCATTGACTTTTTAAAAAAGGGTGATATAATACAATTAAAGGTCAAAGAAAGTCAAAGTCAAAAAAGAGGGTGATTAAATGGGTATGAGCGACAGAATAGAGGCTTTTATAACGGAGCTTTTAAAGGATGAGGACGACTGGTTAGAGCTAAGACGAAACGAGCTTGCTTCGGTGTTTGGGTGTGTGCCGAGTCAGATAAATTACGTAATCTCCACGCGCTTTAACCGCGACAAGGGGTATGCCGTCGAGTCGCGAAGAGGCGGAGGCGGATATTTAAAGATAAGAAGAATTTCTACCGTTTCGTCTGTAATTAACGATTTAATAAATGCGGTTGGCTCTTCCCTTACGTGTCAGGACAGCGTTTATTACGTATCACAGCTTTTGGAATTGAATATAATAAACGAAAAAGAGGCAAGAATAATTCTCGGCGCAGTATCAGAAGAGGCACTAAAAGATTCCGACGAAATAAGAGCTCGGGTATTTAAGGAAATGATAAAAGAATTGGTTTAATTTATCGGGATATTAACGAACCGCAAAACAAGAAAGGAAGATGAAAAATGGATATTTTCTCAGATTTTTTTAACGAAATATGGAACGATTTTAACATAATAGCAGCTCCCACTCCTGCAAGAGAGGAGCAAAAATGCAAGGTGTGCTCTCACACCGTATCGGATTTTAGAAAGACAGGACGTTTTGGGTGCTCGGAGTGCTACAACACATTCCGTCAGTTTAGTGAAAGTGCGCTAAAGCAGATACATTCAAATGCAACTCATTGCGGAAAAATCCCGTCTAAGTCAGGCGAAGAGCTAAGATTAAAACGTAAAATAGAGGATTTAAAAAAGGAGCTTTCAGCTGCGGTAAAGGAAGAGGACTACGAAAAAGCGGCACTCTTACACAAGCAGATTAAGGCACTAACAGAGCAAGGAGGGGCACAATAATGATTTGGTACAAGGATAATGATTCGGATATTATTATTTCCACAAGAATACGTCTTGCCAGGAACATTGCAAAAATTCCGTTTCCCGCCTCGTTAAAGGATAAGAGCGAGAGCGTTTTAAAAATAAAAGACGCAATTTTAAATTCGTGCTCTACCCTTTCTAAGGACTTCGATTTTTTGGAGGTAGATAATTGTGAGCAAAAGGATATTGACTCTTTAAGAGAAGAGCACCTTATAAGTCCGCAGATTGTAAAGGGAAACGGTCAGGCAATTCTTTTAAATAAGGATAAAACAATGAGCATTATGCTTATGGAGGAGGACCATATCCGTCTGCAGATTATAGAAGCGGGTAACAAGCTTTGGGAAGCCTACGAGCTCTCATCAAAAGTAGACGATATAATAGAAGAAAGCATAGAATATGCATTTGACGAGAAGTTTGGCTACTTAACCGCTTGTCCGACAAATGCGGGAACGGGACTTAGGGCATCTGTTATGCTTCACCTTAGCGCACTCACACAGACAAATAACATAAACACAATAATTTCTCAGGCGTCCGCTTTGGGAATTGAGGTGCGCGGTCTGTATGGTGAGGGCACAAAGGCATACGGAAATATGTATCAGATTTCGAACCGCATAACAATGGGACTCTCCGAGCAGGATATTTTAAAAAAGCTTAGCGACGTTGTATTGCAGATTGTTGAGGCAGAAAAAAAGGCACGCGCCTTAATGCTCGAAAAAAACAACGACTTTATAAAAAACAAGGTTTTACGCTCATACGGAATTTTAAAGTATGCACATATGATAGAAAGCTCTGAGGCAAGAGAGCTTATAAGCGATGTTATTTTAGGGCAAAATATGGGAATAATAGAAAAAAGCAAGGTTTCGCCAATCGAAATGCTTGTAAAGATTGCACCCTCTGTTGTAGGCGGCGAAACACCAACCGAGAGGGACACTAAAAGAGCGCAATATATAAGAGAGAACATTTAATCTCTTACGACACTTTAACGAAAGGAGAACTTTACAATGTTTACTAATTTTACACAAAGAGCACAGGCGGCAATCAGCGAGGCAAGAGAATGTGCCATAGAACTTGGACACCCGTATATCGGCAGTGAGCATATGCTTATGGGACTTATACGCGAGGGCAGCGGTGTTGCGTTTAAGGTTTTAGACGGTTTGGGTGTTACAAAAGAAAATTTGTATCAGCTTATTACCAAATTTACAGGGACACAAAACCAACTCTCAGGGGACGCACAAATTCCGTTTACTCCGCGAGGAAAAAGAATTCTTGAAATAAGTGCTGCAGAGGCAAAAAGACTCGGACACAGTTATATCGGCACAGAACACATTTTAATGGCAATAATCCGCGATGGCGATGGTGTAGGTGCAAGAGTGCTTGAGTCTTTTGGGTATAATCTGTCGGCTGTATACAACGAGATCATCCAAAGCCTTTCCCCGACACCGACGGGAAGTGATAGCGGCGCACCATCAAGAAAACAAAGTCAGCAAAAAAAGGCAACTAACACACCTACTCTTGATAAGTACGGACGTGATTTTACCGCACTTGCTAAAGACTCAAAGTTTGACCCCGTTATCGGCAGAGTGGAGGAAATTGACAGAGTTATACAAATTCTTTCAAGACGTACAAAGAACAACCCCTGTCTTATAGGCGAGCCTGGCGTTGGTAAAACGGCGGTTGCAGAGGGGTTGGCGCAGAAAATTGCATCGGGTGATGTTCCTGAGCCTTTAAAGGAAAAACGAGTGGTTGCTCTTGACCTTTCCTCAATGGTTGCGGGCGCAAAGTACAGAGGCGAGTTTGAGGAGCGCTTAAAGGGCGTTATTGACGAGGTTTTAAAGAACGACAATGTTGTGTTATTTATAGACGAATTGCACACAATAGTCGGTGCGGGCAGTGCAGAGGGCACAATGGACGCGTCAAACATTTTAAAACCGTTCCTTGCACGCGGCGAGCTGCAGCTTATTGGCGCTACTACTCTTAAGGAGTACAAAAAATATATCGAAAAGGACGCGGCATTAGAGCGTCGTTTTCAACCTGTAACAGTTGGTGAGCCGACAGTTGAGGAAACTATCGAAATTCTAAAGGGTATACGCGACAAGTACGAGGCACATCACGGTGTTACAATCACTGACGAGGCAATAAATGCCGCGGCAAATCTTTCGGCAAGGTATATCACCGACAGATTTTTACCCGATAAGGCAATAGATTTAATTGACGAGGCGTCGTCTAAAAAGCACCTTGGCTCACAGACCGAGCCTCAGGATTTAAAGGAAAAGCAAGAGAAGTTAGAAAAACTTTTAAGCGAAAAGGAAGAGGCAATTACCTCTCAGGACTTTGAAAAAGCCGCAAAAATAAGAGATGAGGAAAAAGCGCTTCGCGAGGAGATAGACTCACTTACAAAGGACTGGAAAGGGAGCGGCACATCATCGGAACTTGTTGTTAGTGATGATGATATTGCCCAAATTCTCTCCGATTGGACACACATAAGTGCTTCTAAGCTAAAGGAAGAGGAGAGCGAAAAGCTACGTAATCTTGATAAGCTTTTACACGAACGCGTAATTGGTCAGGACAAGGCAGTTGTTGCAGTTTCAAAGGCAATCAAGCGCGGAAGAGCAGGTCTTAAAGACCCAAAAAGACCTATTGGCTCGTTCCTGTTCTTAGGTCCTACGGGTGTTGGTAAAACGGAGCTTACAAAGGCGCTTGCCGAGACTCTGTTTGACAGCGAGGACGCGCTCATTCGTGTTGATATGTCCGAGTATATGGAAAAACACGCGGTATCAAAGTTTATAGGCTCGCCTCCGGGATACGTTGGCTTTGAGGAGGGCGGACAGCTTACCGAAAAAATCCGCCGCAAGCCATACTCGGTAATTCTCTTTGACGAGGTGGAGAAAGCGCACCCCGATGTGTTTAATATTCTTCTGCAGGTGCTTGATGACGGTGTTTTAACCGACGCACAGGGCAGAAAAATTGATTTTAAGAATACAGTTATTATTATGACCTCAAATCTTGGTGCAAAGGACATCTTAGGTACTTCCCATTCAAAGCTCGGCTTTGGAGTGGACTCGGGAGACAGTGCCAAGTCCGAAAAAGAGAGAATAGAGGCTAAGGTCTTAGAAGAGGTAAAGCGTGCATTTAAGCCTGAGTTCTTAAACAGAATAGACGAAATTATCGTCTTTGACCGTCTTAGCGAGGACGATACAAAGGAGATTGCAAAGCTAATGCTTACTTCTTTGAAAAAACGCCTTGCCGACAACGGAATTTCAGTAGAATTTAGCGAAAATGCAATTTCGCAGATTGCAAAGGACGGGTTTGATAAGCTATACGGCGCAAGACCGCTAAGACGTGCTATCCAGAGCAAAATTGAGGATATGCTGTCAGAAGAAATTATAGACGGCAAAATCGCCACAGGGGACAGTATAACCGTAGATTATGAAGATGAAAAGTATGTAATAAAACATTAAAACAATCGTAGGGGAGGGTTTTGGCTACGCTCTCAAAACCGATGGTTTTGTCGCTACAAATTGCACTGCAATTTGTTCGTCCGTGCCCTCCCGCAAAAAATCCGCCATATCGGCGGATTTTTTCTTTGTGTTTATGTGGTAATAAACAATGGGGCTTTTGCAAATTAAAAAAGGCGCATTAACCAAAGTCAATGCACCGAAAAATGCATAACTCCAATTGCTGCAACGCAAATTCAAATTCCTGTAATTGGTATGTGAAAATAGAGCATGCATTTTTACCAAAAGGGTAAAAAAATACACACCAAATACAGTTTTATATTAAATTTGCGTTGCAAGGTTATTATACCATATACAGCCATAAATTGTCAAGAAAAATCCGTAACATTTGCTTTTTATCCACAACAAATTGTTGACTTTTTAATGCTCTTGTTTTATAATATAAGCATATAAAAGAAAGGAATTACCTATGAAAGCAATAGTAAACGGAAAAATATATACAATGAACGGCAACGTCTATGACGACGGAATGATTGTATTTGATAAAAAGATTATATATGTGGGTGAAAAGACACAAAAGTATGATGTTGACGAGGTGTTTGATGTTTCGGGCGCAGTTGTTACTCCAGGTCTTATTGACGCGCATTGCCATGTGGGAATGTTTGAGGACTCGCTAGGCTTTGAGGGTGATGACGGAAACGAACAAAGCGACCCTATAACACCGCACCTGAGAGCGATTGACGCAATAAACCCATTCGACAGAAGCTTTGAGGACGCAAGAGGTGCGGGTATAACATGTGTGGTAACAGGTCCCGGCAGTGCAAATCCCGCAGGCGGTCAGTTTGCGGCAATAAAGACCTCGGGTATCTGTGTTGATGATATGATATTAAAAGCACCCTGTGCAATAAAGCTTGCACTTGGCGAAAATCCAAAGACGGTTTATGCTGAAAAGGAGGACGCTCCTCTAACCCGAATGGGAACAATGGCACTCTTAAGAGAGATGTTTATTAAGGCGCAAAGATATGGAGAACAAATGGCAGAGTACGAAAAAGATACCGAAGAAAATGACAAGCCTGAGCTTGATATGAAATCGGAGGCTTTGATTGGCGCACTAAATCGCGAAATTCCCGTTAAAATACACGCACACCGCGCAGATGATATATGCTCTGCTATTCGCCTGGGCAGGGAGTTTAATCTTGATATTACAATAGAGCATTGCTCCGACGGAGACAGGGTTGCGGATATTTTAGAAAGAGAAAAAATTGGCGTAATGCTTGGACCTACACTCTCCGACCGTTCAAAGCCCGAGCTTAAAAACTTAAGCTTTGCAACGTACAAAAATCTTTCCCAAAGGGGCGTTGACGTTGCAATAATAACCGACCACCCCGAAATTACAATCGAAAATCTCTCGCTTTGTGCCGCAATGGCAGTTAAAAACGGAATGGATTCGGATTTAGCACTAAAGGGAATAACAATAACTGCGGCAAAAAATTGCCGAATTGATGATAGAGTTGGCTCAATAGAGGTCGGCAAGGACGCGGATTTTGCAGTATTTACCGCACTGCCGACAGAATTTGAATCAAAATGTACAATGACATTTATAAACGGAGAACTTGTTTAATACAAAAAAAGTGAGGACTGTCTGTAAACATGCAGATAGTCCTTTTTTTATACACAACAAAAAGGACTATCTGTCTAAATTCTGTTGCTCAAACAAACAAATTCTTACGAATTTGAACCTCGCAATGCTCAGAATTTATACAGACAATCCTTTTTGTATTTGTTTTTTTGCAAAAAGCGGCTTTTTTGTGGCGTATGATTTTTTGTGCAGAACACGCGAAACGCACCCGACGCTGTATGTTTATACTGCGAGGTCAACAAATTGCAACGCAATTTGTAGCGACAAAACCGCAGGTTTTGAGAGCGTCGCAGTGGTGCGTTTTGGGATGTTATGTGCAAAAATCATTCTCGAACACGGCGTATGATTTTTGATGCAGAATGCATAAAACCCACCCGAAGTCGTACAATTTGTACGTCGAGCGGTGGGGTTTATGTTGTTATGTGCAAAAATCATTAGCCTTTATCAGATACAATAATCGTCGGCAAAGACATTTCGCTGTATTGTGTAGATATTATACTGTTTTTGGCAATTCTTGAATACGCGCCTGCATATTCTCCGCCATATACAAACAGACCTGTTATATTACTGTAGTTTTGGTACTTTGCGTCTTTGTTGTGTAAAAGGTCTATATTTATTGTTTCGTAAGGTGTACAATATTCCTGCAGAAGGTATTGGTTATTGGCATTTTTTAAAACTGCCTCGCACCACTTTTCGTCGTCATCAAATTCGACACCTGCATATACACCCTTGGAGGCATATGAGTCCTCAGGCTTTATTACCCATTTATCCTTGTTTTTTAATACATTGTTTTCTTCTATACTTTTTTTAGTAAGCCTTGTTGTGTAAGGGATATGCTCTTTTATAAAATCCCGCTCGCTCGCTGACAAAAACTCAGTTGTTTTAGTATCGTGAAGAATTTCGAAAACCTTTTTGTTGTGTATAACCTGAGTACGAAAATCTCCAATAAGGCACACTGCATTGTCTTTTATCGCACTTATAAAATCTGTAACCTTATCATAATTTTGCATTATATCGCATGTTACTGCTCTTCTGTAAATTACGTCTATTTTATTGCCAGATTCAGACCAGAGTGCACCGTCTTTATATTTAAGATTTGTTATTTCGCAAATTTCGCAACCATAACCAAGCTCCCTAAAGGTTTTGCAAAAATGCTCAAACTCGTAGTTTCTTTCGTTATTTAAAAAGTCAACAATGGCAATGTTGGGTTTTTCTTTACTCTCCTTACACGAGTGATAAATTTTTAAAAACTCATTCGCCCAGCTATTAAAAAGCTCGTTTGTTTTTACGTTGTATTTTTTGCAAAACTCCTTGAATGCGCCCGTTTTTGAAAGTGCTATGTTAAGCTCTCTGTCCTCGTTCATGGCAGAGGCACCGTCTGCATTGAATTCGCAGAATTTGAACGAATAATCGTCCTCGTTAAAGAAAATATCAATTCTTGCAATGGGCAGAGTGCATTCGTATGGCACATCTCTTAGTATAAGCTCTTCGAGCCTTTTATCGAACCCGAAAAGCTCACGATATGAGCTATCGGTAACATATCTTTTTATTACTTTATCTAAAATGGTGTACATTGTATTGGTAATTTCTTTAAAATATTGCTCCATTTTATTGGAAAACATTTTGGGAATAAAAAGCGTATGCACAAAATAGCCATGACACTGCGCAGTTGAGGCTTTTATATATGCCTGCTCTTCTTGTGCGTCTTTAATGCTTTTTGCAAAGTCTTTATCCACACAATCTTTGTAATAGTTTTTATAATCTGTCATTTTTATTTTCCTTTTTTATAATATTTAAACTAATAACAGAGAGGGCAATCTGTCTAAATTCTGCTCAGGATTTTTCGGGAGGAGCAAGCCCCTCCCCTACAAGAACGACAGAATTTATAGAGATTGCCCTCTCTGTTTTATAATTTAAAAGAATACTGAAGGAACTTTTTCTAATTTCTCAATGCTTACTTCTTCTTCAAGATGCGGACCGATAGCCTCTATAAACTCCTTAAAGTGAGGCATTACATTATGCTCCGCAATGGCTTGCTCGTGTAGCCATTCTTCTATAAAGGTAAAGCTTGTTTTGTCGTCCTGTTTTTGGAAGATTTTGTAGGAAAGGTTGCCCTTTTCTTTTTTTGTCTGACGTGTAACATCATTTGCAAGCTTTATAAACTTAGAAACACTGTCTTGTTTTACTTTAAATTTTGCAATTATAGTTATCATTATTATTTCCCTTTCTAAAAGCTTATTTCATATTCTATCTTGTCGCAATTATATTTTTTGCGATAAATATCCTCGACCTCATATTCAATTTTATATTTGCCCTTTGGCGGATTTTTACCCTTTACCTTAATTTGGCTTGCCTTAACAGTTTTGGTAGGTAAAAGCTTTAGTGTTTTTTCATCTGTATGGAGCAGTGTAACCTTATCCTTTGATGTTCCCTTTGTAAATGTACCATTGTCCCACAAGCCAATGTAGGAATACTTGTCGTTACTTGTATTATGTGCAATAAACAAATCTGCAAGTTTTTCATCATTTAATATTGTTTTTACGCTATAAATTGTATATTCACTGTTTTTAGAGGCAATGTCGGCGTCAACCGCCACACCATTTATTACGGGGATTTTTTTGCTAAGTTCGCTTTTGTATGTGTTTTCGTCCCACAGACACTCTAAATCCTGTGTGCTTATACACTCAAAATATGTGCGCGATTTTTTGTTATAGAAATACTTTTTAAGAGTTACATTTTTTATAATCTGCATGTTTGGTGCAATATTTAAAACTGCCTTTTCGCCCTCAATCCCTGATGAGCACGAAAGCTCATATTCGTTATATTGCTCCCATGCGGGCGTGTCTGTATAGTCTGTACTGATATACTCGTCCTCAAACCGTGTATCGGTAATGGTGTTTTTTAAGAATGTTTTATAGTTGTCCGAGTGCGAGTGCTTCATATACTCGTTAAGAGTCCATTCCTCTGTCTTTTCGGGATAATAAACGCTTATTCCGTAGGATTGTGAGCGCATTTTTCCCTTTACGCTGTGTCTTAGTGCAAGTGATAGTGCCTCGGATATATTATCGGGTGTTTCGCCTGCTACTTCTTTTAGAGCATTGGCAAGAGATAAAATATCCACCATCTGAGAGCCGGCACATCTTTGAGCACTCTCCATCATTCTTGTAACACCGCCAAGTGCCGATAAGTCTTTGGAGTGTGTTAAAAGCTCGTGCGCCATTCCGTCAAATGCAAGATTAAGATTTGTCATTTGCGACAGGTCTATGCACGAAAGCTGTGCCATATCAAGATTGCCCTCTTTTTCGCATTTTCTTAAGTATGCATTGCACATTTCGTTACACATTTCGCCAACACCCGCGTCGGGGAATTCTATAATGCAGTCTATAAGTGCCCTATAGTCAAAGCCGCTGCATTTTTCCTCGCTCGCAACCATATACTTCGCATATGTCGAAAGTGCGGTAGCCATTTCCAATGATGACATATATGCTCCGTCAAAGCAAATTGCGTCAAGAACTGTGTTGGTTTTGCTAAGAGCATAATACATTTCTTCTATGTTTAGTGTGTCGTTCTGGTAATTTTGGTCATTTAACACTTCCATTCCGTTACCGTCGCCCATAAGGATAAGCATATATTTATCTGCACTAAACTCGTTTATTCCCCAGTTTATGAAGTCGGAGAATGTGTCGTAGCTTCCCATTGACGCGCTCTGCTTCTGGTCTTTTAGGTACATAGAGCCTTTTTGCATTACAAACCGCTGAAGATACTCGCCGTCAATACCATCATTTTCCCATTCTCCGCCACCGCCCGTCTGTACAACAACGTTCACGTTTTCAGGATATTTTATTTGTGTTAACTCCTCTATTGTACGCGAGGTTTTGCCCCCGTTATCGGAACAGGCATATATCATAACAGTCCACGAGCTGTCTCCCGTGGGCTTTGATTTATTCTCTTCTTTAAAGCTTATTTTTGTTGCACCGCACCCGCAAAGGAGTGTTACAATAAATAGCACAACAAAAGTAAAAATGCCTTTTTTCATATATTCCTCCAAATTTTTTGTTAATCAGAAAAAAACATCATAAAACAATATTGCGAGTTTTATGATGTGTTTTTCTGATTATTCCTCAACAGGAGCACCTACAGGGCATACGCCTGCGCAAGCACCACATGCTATACATGTGTCTGCGTCAATAACATATTGAGCATCTCCCTCTGATATTGCGCTTACAGGACATTCTGCAGCACAAGCACCGCAGCTGATGCAATCTTCTGTAATTTTGTATGCCATATCCGTCTTCCTCCTTATCTTTATATTAAATAAAAAGTCTTATGACCTATATTCCTTGTCTTATTATATCATATCTTGTCTGTTTCTTCAAGTAGTTTATTTTAAATTCTTATTACCTTTTTATGACTTCTATTTCGTCTGCATTAAATTCCTTAAGGATTTGTTCGTCATTGTCTTCTATTCTTACGGTTACTCTGCCTTTTAAAAGTGCAACGTATTCGACTACACCCTTGCCCTCGGGTGTGTTTACCTCAACACCCACTCCCGGCATAGAACCAATAAGCTCCTCATAAGTGTCCTGCTCATATTTAAGACAACACATAAGTCTTCCGCAAGCACCGCTTATTTTTGTTGGGTTTAATGACAGACCCTGTTCCTTTGCCATTTTGATTGATACGGGAACAAACTCGTCAAGCCAGCTCGAACAGCACAGCTTTCTTCCGCATGCGCCTATTGAGCCCATTGTTTTTGACTCGTCTCTTACGCCGATTTGTCTTAGCTCTATTCTCTTTTTAAAGATTAGTGCCAAATCCTTTACCAGGTCTCTGAAATCTACACGTCCCTCCGACGTAAAATAGAAGAGGATTTTTGTGTCGTCAAAGGTGAACTCTGCATTAACAAGCTTCATATCAAGACCATGTTCTTCTATCTTCTTTTTGCAGATTTCCATTGCAGAGGCTTCCTGCTCGCGGTGGCGGTTGTAAATTTCAGTATCCTCGGGAGTTGCAAGTCTTATAACACCTTTCAGGGGAGTCTTTAACTCCTCCTCAATGTCCTGAATTCCCATTGCAACTTTTCCGTATTCTATTCCTCTTTTTGTTTCGACAATTACATTGTCGCCTTGTTTTATCGAAAATCCCAACGGGTCAAAATAGTAAATTTTTCCCGCAGGACGAAAGGTTACTCCTACTATACGCATATATTGTTTTCCTCCATTGTCTGTGTTTTGCGGGAGGAGCAAGCCCCTCCCCTACATTGTTTGTTTCACCGTGGTCTGTGTTTTTGCGGGAGGGCGCTGAGACCCTCCCCTACATTGTATGTTTCGCCATTGTCTGTGTTTTTGCGGGAGGGCACAGAGGCCCTCCCCTACATTGTATGTTTCACCATGGTCTGTGTTTTTGCGGGAGGAGCAAGCCCCTCCCCTGCATTGTTTGTGTTTTGCAAAAGGGTACAAGAGACCCTAAATTCGCGGAAAATTTATTCAGATTGCCGTTATTCCGAACGCAGCCGTACAACGGGTACATTGTAGGGGACGGCGTCCTCGACGTCCCGCCTCTATGGTGAGACGGATAAATTTAACCGAATTTAATATATATCAATAGAACTTCGTGGCTTATTATGATATTCCACACTCAATACAAGACCGATTGCGGTAAGATTTGTTATAAGCGATGTTCCGCCATAGCTCAGAAACGGCAAGGGTATTCCCGTTACGGGAGTTAAACCGATACACATTCCTATGTTCTCAAAGGCATGGAATAAAAACAGCGCGCCCACGCCTGTACAGATGTATCTACCAAATGCATTGTCTGCTCTTTGTGCCGCCTTAAAGCACCTTAAAATTATGGCAAAAAGAACAAGGACAACTATCATTGCGCCGATAAATCCAAATTCTTCGCTTATTACACTATATATAAAGTCGGTCGACTTGGTGGGCAGATACCCCATCTGGTTCTGAGTTCCCTCAAGGTACCCTTTACCAAAAATCTGTCCCGAGCCGACGGCTATTTTTGACTGAATTACGTTATAACCCTTGTTTAGTGGGTCCATTTCGGGGTTTAAAAATACCTGTATTCTGTTTCTCTGATATTCTGAGAGTACGTATTTATATATAAATGGCAGTGAAACAACCCCTGCTATACCAACAGGTATAATATATTTGTATGATAGTTTTGCAACAAATATCATACACAAAAACACAAATACAAAAACCATTGTACTACCCATATCGGGTTGCATTAAGATAAGTGCCACAGGTACTCCTATATGCAGCAGCAACCCTAAAATTACGGGGATTTTGTTTATTTTATCGCCTACCTTTTCTAAGTGATACGAAAAGGTTATAATAAAGCACAGCTTTGCAATTTCGGCAGGCTGCAGACCAATAGAGCCAAATCGTATCCAGCTCCTTGCTCCCCAGTCGCCCGTTACACCAAAAAAGAGAACGAAAAGAAGAATAATAACAGAAAAAATATAAATAGGCTTTATAAGGTTTTTAAACTGCTCATAATCGAAAAAGCTTATAAAAAGACATGCACCCGTGCCAAGCATAAGACCTATTGTCTGCACAATTACATTTGTGTTTGTCTGCATTGAACGCGTGGCAGAAAATATGACAATTACGCCGAAAATGGCAAGCGCTATTGTCATAATAAAAAGAAGGTAATCAAATTCTTTCGCCATTATTGAGCGTTTATCGATACCGTAATGCGTTTGTTTTTTTGCTTTTTTCAATTCTATTTCTCCGTTTTTGATGTGTTATGGTTGTTTTGGGTTATTCCTCGTCTAAGGTTTTTATAATTCCTTCGCTTAATGCTTTTATTTTTAACTTGTATTCGCTTATCTGCGTTTTTAAAGATAACAGCTCGTGGTGCTTTCTCATATGTGCCTCCTCCGCTTCGCGCTGCTCTTTTTTTGCGTCAAGCTTTGCTTTTTCTATTATATTTTGTGCCTCAAGCTTTGCGGCGTTTATGATTTCGTCTGCATTTTTTTGCGCAACCGTTACTGACTGCTTAAGAGTAATATCCATAAGCTTGTAGCGGTCAAGCGCCTCCTGAATTTCGGAGTTTTTATCGCGTAAGGCTTTGTTTTCGTTACACAAAAACTCATAATCGTGCAAGATGGCCTCTAAAAAATCATCAACCTGTTCTATATCATAGCCTTTTATCTTTTTTTCGAAATCTTTATTTTGAATGTCTATAGGTTTTATCATAATAACACCTCCAAAACTCTTTTTACAAATATTTGTCTACGCTTATGTGTTGCCTGTCTTTTCGTGTCTTTGCACCCTCCTGCCTTATAATAAAGCGTCCAAAGCCTCTTATGGAGAGTAAGTCGCCCTCTTTTACGGACCTTGAATTATCCTTTATTATTCGGTGGTTTACTTTTACCTTGTCGGCACTTATTAAATCTGCCGACTTTTGTCTTGAGAGTTTAGTGATTGCGCCAACAACCGCATCAGCGCGCATTGACGCACAAACAAGCTCCAAACGTTGATATTTCCTTTTTATCTTTTGTGCCCATGTCATATCCGTTTCTTCGATATGCACACCCTGATTTGATATTTTAGAAACATTAGCGCAAATATACGGGGCAATATCCTCGCTCACAAAGCAAATGGCGCCATTGTCCTCGGTAATTGCAATGTCGCCAAGCTTATTACGCTCAATACCGAGCGACAAAAGTGTGCCAAGACAATCCCTGTGCGTGATGGGCTTGGTAAAAAGAGGACTTATTTTTAATGCCTTTATGGGAAATTCGCTCTCTTCACACTCGCTCCATTCGGGAAAAACGCCCAGCATTTTGCTCTCGCTTTCATCAAAGCCGCCAAAAAACATTGTGTTAAAGCCATAGGGGAAAATAAGATTATCCTGTATGACAGCTATTTCGCCGCCATCAAGAAATGCTGAAAATTTGGCGCATGAATGTTTTTCACACAAGCGAAAAAGGTCGTTTATTTTTGATATAAGAAGCTTATCTGACGCTTCCATAATTCCAGTTGAAGTTGTTTCTTGTGTGCTCGTTTATATTATCGCCAGAGATGTCTACATTGCGCGGTGCTGCCACAAAAATTCCGTCTGTTATTTTGCGCATATTTCCGCCTACTGCATAAACTGTGCCCGAAACAAAGTCTACCACTCTTGTTGCAACTGCACTGTCTTTCATTCCCGCAACGTCGAAAATAGCAACAAGATTAGAGGTTATAACACTTGATATTTTATATGCATCTTCAAAAACCTGAGGTTTAAAAATCTGAACATTTGCACTGTTATCTCTCGAGGTTATAGGCACAACATTAGATGTGGATTTTTTTCTTGTATAAAGCTTGCTCTTTGACTTTTTCTCCTCTGCTTCCTCACCATCGTCAAGTAAGTCCTCGTTTACAAAGTCCTCATCTTCATAATCCTCAAGACTTCCAAAACCCATAAAGTTTTTTATGCTTGTCCATGCACTGTTTTTCATAACCTTTTTCTCCTTTTCTTTTTATATATTTAAACGTAGCCCCGCTACAAAAATAACAAATTTATACAGCATACTCGCGCTTGCCGAATATGGCACTTCCTACACGTACCATATTTGCACCGCACTCGATTGCTACCTCAAAATCTGAGCTCATTCCCATAGAAAGTATTTCTAAACTCACGTTTTTATATCTTTTTTGCTGATATTTAAGATATAGCTCATTCATATTCTTAAAGTGAGGTCTGACCTCCTCTGCCTCGCCCTTTGGTGCTATTGTCATAAGTCCTTTTACTCTTATGTTTTCACATTCTGAGGCAAAGTTAAGAATGTCATCTAACTCCTCTGGTGCAATTCCTGACTTTGTTTCTTCGCCCGAAATATTTACCTGAATTAAAATATCCATAACAATATTATGCTTTTTTGCGCTTTTGTCTATTTCGCTCATAAGCTTTATAGAATCAACTGAATGAATAAGCGATACCTTGTCTGTTATATATTTGATTTTATTGGTCTGCAGCTGACCAATCTGATGTATTCTTACTGGTAAAATATCATCAAACTTATCGCGGATTTCCTGAGGACGGTTTTCGCCAATATCCTTAACTCCCAAGGCTATTGCCTCGTTTATTAAATCTGCACCGTGTGTTTTGGTTACCGCAATAAGGGTTATATCATTTGCGTTTTTTCCCACGCGTTTTGCGGCAGAGTCAATCCTCGTTAAAACATTATTAAGATTTTCTTTAATTTTACTCATTATGACTCTATCACCACCGCTTTTTATTTTTCGCCCACAATAATACGCTCCATATTCTCTAACTTGTATTGAGCATTGGGCAGGGAGTTTATTATAACATATTCTTCCTGTGTATTTGTGTAATCAACTGTGCAATAACAGCTGTAATTTTGCGCTCCCTTTGAGGCAAGAACATATTTGTCTCCGTTTTTGTCTGTCCTTATGGCGTAGACGGGTACTTTATATCCGCTATAGCTCTCAAATATAAGCTCGGCACTTGACGCTCTGTATGAAAATGCACCCTCTATATATGTAGAGCATTTTATTGTTACAAGAGCATTTTCGCCCTCTTCCCCGCTTATATTATAGATTGTTCCTTTTATGTTGTCCTCGCCGATTGCATCAAGCACAACAGTAACACTTTCGCCTTTTTTGTGGCCCTCAACCTCGTCTTTTGGTACACTCATCAAAAGGTACCATATGTGGTTATTTACCACCTTGCCTATTGGCTCGCCCTCGGATACGGTTGCGCTTGTAAGACGGTCGTTTATTATGGGGGGAAGTGAGTCTATATACTCTACTGTATACGTATCAATATCGTCTGCATTTAAAAACGCCTCAAGACCGTCGGTGTATGTGGTAAATACTCCTGACTTGGTTGTTCGTATCTCTGTTTTTGAGGAGTTGATTTTTTGCTCTATATCCGCTTTTTGTGCATAAAGCTCGTCTAAGACTTCCTCTTCGCTTATGTGATTTCCCTTTCGGATATCGTTTAGCATCTTTTTGTATTTGCCTATTCTTAAAACGTCATTACGTCTTACAACGTTTGGAATATCGTCAACTACTGCAGTAATTCTGCTTTCTGTATCAGTTCTGTCAAAACGAAAATCGGTAAACTCACCGTCGCTTTCCTTTTGCTTTTCGATTTTGTTGTCGATAGTCCTTAACGATTTTAGTGTTTCGGGAGATATATCTGTATGATATATTGTTGAAATCAACGAATCCGCCTTTATTCTTTCACCGTCGCGGACATTGTTGTAAAGAGTTCCTGCAGTGTCGGCAAAATAGATTTCCTCATCACGGATAATATATGCTTTTTTTGTGTTTATGCTTTTTTTGACTGTTTCGTATGAGTGCTCAAGCGTATTTACGGGCACCGAAACGTAGTACACCGCCGCCGCAGTTGCAATTATAACAATAAAAACAAAAACGCAAAGCAGTGCTTTTTTTATTTTATTTATTATCATTTGAACCTTTCACCAACCTGTTTTTTTATGACGGGATTTTTTGCGGGAGGAGCAAGCCCCTCCCCTACGTTTAGGGGATTGTTCCAAAAACGATGACGTATGCGCAGGCTCCCTTGTGTAAAGTCAAGCAATTTGCAATGCAAATTGATAGCGACAAAACCCTTTGGTTTTGGTGTCGTCGCAAGAAGAGCTGTCGCGTATGCGACTGAGGGATTGTTTTTTCTGTTGATTTTACAACCCCTCCGAGTTGCTTCGCAACCCACCTCCCCTTACACAGGGGAGGCTATATGACGAGATTTCCTTTGCCCTTTGGAAAAATCTCTAAATAGATTTTGTGCAAACAAAACGACGACGTATGTGATACATCAAGTTTTGCTTTGCGCAAAAGATATGACGGGATTTTTTCAAAGAAGATATAAAATTGCGGAGGCGGCCTTATAATAATTCATTTCGCCCATTGCCTTTGTTGCCTTGCTCTTTAAAAATTCAAACCCCTCTTTTTGAAGAAGCTTTACTAAAAAACAAAGACGCTGTTCATCTTTTATGAGAGATAAAATGTTACGGATATCCGCCCTTTTACCATTAAGCTTTTCTACAAGCTCGTTTGTAAGCTTTATTTTTAAATACTCTTGCTTTACCCTGTCTAAAAGCTCATCAAAATCCCAAACTTTGAGAGGATTTATGTTAAGTATCTGCGCGGCACACTGCACACCCTCAATTACGTGTGTGCTGTATTTTGTCTTTGCTCTTTTATAGCTTTCGTTTGTTATAAAAAAGCTGTTGCCGCTAAGATAACCAAGAGATTGCTTTGTTCTTAAATACCCCTCTGTTATGCTCTTTTTTATTTTGTCTGTGTCAAATTCCATTGTCCCCAATATCGGTTTTTGAGCACTTATGGTTATTATGTTTTTACCTGAACAATCAAAATCCCGATAAAAACCTACACCCTTTACGTCTGTTGCTATTATGTTTTTTATGCCCTTATCTATGAGCATGTTTACGGGCATATTATTTATTATTCCGCCATCGACAAACCTTGAATTATTTATCTCTTTCGGCTTAAACCCAGGAAAGCATGCACTTGCTAAAAGAAATTCTGCAAGCTCTCCCTTTGCAATATCCTCTAAGTATACCGCAGTTTCTTTTTTTTGGGTAATCGAATAGGTTACAAAGCCGAAGTCAATATTTGATGTGCGTATTTTTTGCTCGTCTAAATGTGTAAGAAGTAAATTTTTTAAGGGTTCCATATCAAGACCGCGCGACTCTTTTATACCACGCACAAGAGAGGGAAGATTTTTTACATCAAATAAATCCTCCGCGTCTTTTATTCTTGACGGTAGCGAAACAATATCCGATAACGCAATATCTGTCCATACCCTGTACGCCAAATCATAATCGTCCATTATAAAAAGCGCAGCATTTATTGCACCTATCGACGTTCCGCAAACTGCACAAACGTCAATTTTCAGTTCCTTTAGTGCCTTTATAACACCAACCTGAAAAGCGCCTCTCGCTCCTCCGCCGTCAAAAACAAGTCCGTATGTCATAACTTTACCTCTTTTATTTGTGATTATATCCTTTTTTAACACATATTGCCTGTTTTCTTCGTTTTGTAAAATTAGGAATACCCACATTATATTATATTACATATCCCCTTTTGTGTCAAGGATAAAATATTAAAAAAAGAGGGATTTTTCGGTATGGGAGGTGCTATGTGGTGGTGTGTTTATGTTTAGTCCCCACTTTATGTTGACATCATTCGACAAGTGTGGTATAATTTCTCCTGGATAGGAAGTTACGTTGAATTTTCACCAACTTTTATAGACGTCAGGCGGTTGACCCTTTATTACTATAGAGGGTTTGCTTCTTTTCCCTCGGAAAGGGGGAATGCTATGGTTACATATGAAAATTTGTTTCTTTTAGGAACTTTAATAGTAGCAATCATTGCACTTTGTTTTGACATAAACAAAAAGAACCAACCGCCATTCCCCAATGTGTAGTTAGTTCTTTTTTTCTAATTAACTTTGGTCAGTCGTCTGTTGACTTCCTATCCTTTTCTATTCTCATTATATCAAAACACTTTATAAAAGTCAAGAGTTTTATAAAAATCTATTCATTACGGATGACCATACACGGTCATCCTTTGTTGTTGTGCGTAAAAACATTCCCCCTCGGGCGTATGATTTTTAGTGCAGAACGCAAAAAGCACCGACTATATCAGGACGAATGTATTTAGATGCAGAATGCGCAAAACAAAAAAAGTGCAGCAACGCTGAACTTTTCCTTGCCCGAAGGCGTACTAAGGTACGTCGAGTGGTGAGTTTTGCGCATAGCCTTAGCGGGCGGGGGTTGGGTTGTTATGCGTAAAAACATTCCCCCTCGGGCGTATGATTTTTGGTGCAGAACGCAAAAAAACCACCCGAAGTCGTACGAGTGTACTTCGAGCGGTGGGTTTTTTGTGTTATGTGCAAAAAGCATTAGCCTTGTTGTTATTTAAAAAATACTTCCTTCACTACTCCGTAGCCTGTGCCCCCCTTTGGCAATGTGTTCGGATAATCTTCGTTAATGGTCATTTTTGTTGCTCTTATGATAAGGTCCTTATCCTTTTCGGTTGCAACTGTGTCTAAGAACTCTACTTTTCCTATGTGTGTATTTTCCACTGTGCATATATCATCAGGCGACATTATCTCGCGCCAGCCTGCAGGGTCTTCTGAACCAAACTTAAATGTTTCGGAAAGAGGTCCTACCTTTATAAGCGGAATTCCCGCCTTTTTAAAGTCCTCTTTTGTGTTTTCTACCTTTATGTTGTTAAAATACAGATTGTTTGTATCGGCACACACCTCGAATACACTGCCGACCGCTATTCCTCCAAGACCGCTTGCGGTAATTTCGGGGAATGAAATACTGTCAAGATATACATTATCCAAAACTCCAACTGTTTCAGAGCAGTCGCTTGTGTCTACAAAATAGGGCTGTGCATACATCTTAAATGTGTATACACCCTCTACGTTTCTTACTACTGTGTCCCTTATATCGCAGTCTGCCTTTGTTCCATTGCTGTACA
>JAZNPJ010000068.1:0-2266 GCA_045589635.1 Clostridia bacterium | reverse complement strand
TAGATTTATCTTTGTCTTTTATTATGTTTTCCTCTTTTGATAAATTTTCAAAAGCAACTGCAATCATAAGCTTAATACGATTAAGCTGATTTACCTCACTTGCACCCGGGTCGTAATCAACTGCAACAACATTTGACTGCGGATATTGGCGTCTTAATTCTTTTATCATACCCTTACCCGTTACATGGTTTGGCAAGCATGCAAACGGTTGAACACAGGCAATATTTGGTACACCGCTTTCTATAAGCTCTATCATTTCACCTGTTAAGAACCACCCCTCACCTGCACAATGGCCAAGCTGTAAAACATTTTTTGCATTATGTGCAATCTCTTTTATTGGCTTTGGTGCACGAAGTTTAAATTTGGGATTATCGGCAAGAACCTTTGTCATATGTTTTCTGTAGCTTTCAATTCCCCATATAACAAGATTACAAAGCATTGCGGATGTTGATTTTGCCCCTAAATTCTCCTTTTTAAAATTAGAGTTATACAAGCAATACAATATAAAATCAGCTAATCCCGGCATAACTGCCTCTGCGCCCTCTTGCTCTATTACGTCAATTATGTTGTTATTTGCATCAGGGTGGAATTTTACTAATATCTCCCCTACTATACCAACCTTTGGTTTTACAATACTCATGTCAACGGGTATTGCATCAAAGTCGGCAATCATTTCATCAATTACTTTTTTTAGCTTTGTTTCTTTTCTGTTGGAGGTTGAAATATCGTAGCACAGACGTTTTAGCCATTTATTATATACTGCATTTGTCTGTCCCTTGTTAATTTCATACGGACGAATACGTAATGTAAGTGTTAATAATAAATCCGCCCATGTACAGGACTTAATAAGCCCGTCAGCAAGCTTGGGAGTTATTTTAAAGCCGGGATTACCCTCTAAGCCTGATATATTTAATGATATTACGGGAACATAACCGTATCCCGCTTCTTTTAAGGCTTTTCTTAAAAAAGCTATGTAGTTTGTAGCACGACATCCGCCGCCCGTTTGTGTTATCATAACAGATGTGTTTTTGGGGTCAACCTTACCGCTTGTAAAAGCATTTACAAGCTGACCTGTAACAATAATAGACGGATAGCATGCATCATTATTAACACTCTTTAACCCCGCCTCTACATCCTCAGGTGTAACATGTTCTAAAAGCGCCGCCTTGTATCCGTTTGCTCTTAAAACTGACTCAAACATTGCAAAGTGAGTGGGACTCATCTGTGGAAAAATTATAGTGTGTTTTTCTTTTTCATCTACTGTAAACTTTACTCTGTTTATGGTATAATCCTCAATTTTGCGAGGAGAAAAATTGTTTATTTCTCTTTCGTTTACTGCCGCCTTAAGAGAACGTACTCTTATTCTTGCAGTGCCAAGGTTTGAAACCTCATCAATTTTTAAGGTTGTATATATTTTTTCTCTTGACTCTAAAATTTCTTGTACCTGGTCAGTAGTTACCGCGTCAAGACCGCAACCGAATGAATTAAGTTGAATTAAATCAAGACAATTTTCCTTTATTACCTTTGCAGAAGCCTCATAAAGTCTTGTATGATATGCCCATTGGTCAACAACTCTTATATCTCTTTGCAAATGACCAAGATGTGCAACACTATCCTCTGTAAGAACTGCAAAACCAAGCGAGGTTATCATTTCGGGAATTCCATGATTGATTTCGGGGTCAATATGATATGGTCTGCCCGCAAGCACTATTCCCCTTTTTGTATTTTGGTTAAGCCACTCTATTGTTTGCTCACCTTTTTTGCGGATATCTTCTTTGAAATTCTGTAGTTCTTCAAAAGCCTTTTTGCCCGCTTCTGTAATCTGCTCTTTGGTAAAGTTATAGTCCTTTAGTGCCTTTATCATCTGTCGGTTAAAAGATGCTCTGTCTGCAAGATTTATAAACGGATACATAAATTTTATATCCTTATTTCTTAAGACATCCATATTGTTATATATAACCTCAGGATACGACGTAACCATAGGACAGTTAAAATGATTTCCCGCCTCAGAGTATTCTATCTGTTCATATGGAATACACGGATAAAAAATGGTTTTTATGCCTCTGTCTATTAAATCCTGAATATGTCCATGCACAAGCTTTGCAGGATAACACGCACTCTCACTCGGAATAGAGTCTATCCCTTTTTCGTAAATAGCATGTGTACTCCTTGATGATATTTTAACCTCAAAGCCAAGCTCAGTAAAAAACGTGTGCCACAGCGGATAGTTTTCATACATATTAAGCACTCTTGGCAAGCCTATAAC
>JAZNPJ010000067.1:0-13774 GCA_045589635.1 Clostridia bacterium | reverse complement strand
TGTAATAACCGATGTGTCATTTATAAGCGTTGCAAAAAATCAGATAAAAGCAGGTGCGTGGGAGGTATGGCAAAAGCCTGCTCTTATATATAACGAGTTTCGCGATTCCAAAAAATCATTTTATACATCAGGCCTTTATCAATATACATTTAAAAGTGTGCAAAAGCTTTTTAAAAGTGATGAAACGGATATAGAAAAAGAAAAGGAATTTGCAAAAGCGTATTTTAGACAAGGTAATGACAACGAAATGACGGGTATTTTCAAAGGTAAAAATGTAATATTCGTCCTTATGGAAAGCATAGATGACTTTTTAATAACACAGGAGTATACTCCCGAAATCAAACGTATGATGAGTGAGGGTATAACCTTTACAAATCATTATAGTCCCAATATGGGAACAGGCTATACATTTAACAGTGAATTTGCCGCAAATACGGGATTTTACTGCCCTGCTAATGAAAGTTCGGCAAGTGTCTTTACAAAGAATATGTATCCTCAGACTCTTGCAAACAGACTAAAAAATGAGGGGTATACAACATCTGCAGTGCACTTTAATTCAAGACAGTTTTATAACAGGGAAGCAATGTACAAAAAATGGGGATACGACAACTACTATTGCCTTATGGATTATATGAGCATAGAAAAATGTGTTATAGACTCTGATGCTGTAAGAAACGACAAGGTCTTTTCCCTTATGACCGCTCAAAAACCGTTTATGACATATTTTATAACATATTCGGCACATCTTCCGTACAACACTGTCGATAACAAGCTAAAAGGCATACGCGAGTATTATCCTGACAAATACAAAGGAGAGAGTGAAATAGAAACTCTAAGACTTCTCTCTCATGATACAGATGAGTTTTTTAAGATTCTTAATTTACGTCTTGAAGAGGCGGGTATAGCCCAGGACACTGTAATTGTGGCATATTCGGACCATTATGCGTATGGCATTACAGACAGTGAACTTCTAAGGAAAGAGAGTATAAAAGCGGGCAGTGAAATTTTAGAAAAAACACCATTCTTTATTTATTGCAAGGGAATGGAGAGTAAAAAAGTTAATAAGGTAACATCAACTGTAGATATTTTACCCACACTTGAAAATCTTTTTGGCATGGAAAAAATGAATACGTATATTGGTACTGATGCCTTTGGCGAAAAAAACGGGTTGGTATATTTTAGCGACGGACGTTGGTTTGACGGAAAATATCTGTTTAAGCCTGAGGATAATGCTAAAAAAAATGAGCACATCAGCGAGGTTGAAAAATATATAAATGATAGCCGAAGAGTAAACGATTTTGCGGTTGAATATGACTATTTTAGGATAAATGATTAAAATCACGTAAAAACAGGTAATATATTCATTATGTTTTAGTTAAAAAGTGTATTCACAAGTGAGAAAAAATGTGGTACAATATATAATGAGTAAATATTTTGTTATATTTGGGTAGATGAAAGGATTTTTGTTATGCCAAGAAATGATGAAGAAAAAAAGGGTCTTAGTCTTTTAGGGAATAAAAAAACAGTATATAAGGACACATATTGCCCTGAGGTGCTCGAAACATTTATAAATAAACACCCTGAAAATGACTATATGGTAACTTTCGACTGCCCTGAATTTACTTCGCTGTGTCCTATAACAGGTCAGCCTGATTTTGCAAAGATAGTCATAAACTATATTCCGTCAGAGAAAATGGTGGAGTCTAAATCCTTAAAGCTATATCTTTTTGGTTTCAGAAATCAGGGCGACTTTCATGAGGATTGCATAAACATAATTATGAAAGACCTAAAAAAGCTTATGGACCCTAAGTATATAGAGGTTAAGGGTATATTTACGCCAAGAGGCGGAATTGCAATCTATCCTTTTGCAAACTATGGCAAAGAGGGAACAAAATACGAAAAAATTGCTGAGGAAAGATTATTTTCGAGTTTAAAATAAAATTTGCGGAGGGGATTAAAATGCGTAAATGTCTGGTAGTTCTAAGCGGCGGTCAGGACAGTACAACCTGTCTTTATTGGGCGCTTACTTATTACGGAAAAGAAAATGTCAGTGCAGTTGGCTTTGATTATGGTCAAAGACACCTTTTGGAGCTTGATTGTGCAAAAGAAATTTGCCATGATATAGACGTTCCCTTTGAGGTAATAAAAACACCAATAATAAACGAACTGAGTGCAAATGCGCTTACAAGAAATGACATAGAGGTTGACGAAGAAAAACCTCATGGTACAGTCCCAAATACGTTTGTTGAGGGAAGAAATCTTCTGTTTTTAAGTTATGCGGCAATTTATGCAAAAACTCATGGTATAACAGATTTGGTAACGGGTGTGTGCGAAACAGACTTTTCGGGCTATCCTGATTGCAGAGATATGTTTATAAAATCACTAAATGTAACACTAAACCTTGCAATGGACTATGATTTTGTTATTCACACACCGCTTATGTGGCTTACAAAAGCACAGGTATGGGAAATGGCAGATGAGCTTGGTGCACTTGATGTTATAAAGAACAAGACACTTACCTGTTATAACGGAATAAAGGGCGAGGGTTGCGGTAATTGCCCGTCGTGTAAGCTAAGAAGCAAAGGTTACGAAGAATTTTTAGAAATGCGAGATAAAAAGATATGTATGAGGTAAAAAAAAGACTGGAAATAAGTGCGGCACATAAGCTTGTGCTTGACTATGACTCAAAATGTACAAATCTTCACGGTCATAATTGGATAATTGATGTGTATTTAAAAAGCGACACACTCGATAAAAATGGTATGGTAATGGATTTTACCCACATAAAAAACAAGATTGTGGATAAGTTTGACCATAAAGTGATAAACGAAGTTGTGGACTTTAATCCCACTGCAGAAAATTTAGCAAAATACATTTGTGATGAGCTATCACCATACTGCTATCGCGTAGATGTGCAGGAAAGCGAAAACAACACTGCCACATATTACAAATAATATTTTGAAAGGAATGTTATAGCTTTTGAAGGTTGTAGAAATTTTTGACTCTATAGAGGGCGAGGGTAAAAGAGTAGGACAAAGTGCTACCTTTATACGTTTTGCGGGTTGTAATTTAAGATGTTCATATT
Source organism: Clostridia bacterium (assembly GCA_045589635.1). Classification (GTDB taxonomy): domain Bacteria; phylum Bacillota; class Clostridia; order UBA1381; family UBA1381; genus Ornithomonoglobus_A. The sequence goes on along the minus strand of JAZNPJ010000067.1, from coordinate 10,689 downwards.
GCGATACAACATATGCGCTTTTTGGCGAAGCAGAGGATTGTGTATATACCGATATGAGTATTGACGAAATCCTAAAAAAAGTAAATACTCATTGGAACCGTGTAACACTAACGGGTGGCGAACCTCTTATGCAGGAGGGTATAGATACACTCATACAAAAGCTTTGCGATATGGATGTTGAAGTTAATATAGAAACAAATGGGACTATAAACACTCAAAAGTACTCGGATAACCCCAATGTGTTTGTTACAATAGATTACAAGCTGCCATCAAGCGGTATGAGTAATAAAATGGACATAAATAATTTTATCCCGCTTGATAAAAATGACGTAATAAAATTTGTGGTGGGAAGTCGTGAAGACATTGACGTTATGGAGGATATTGTAACAAGGCTAAAATGTATATATTCTCCCGATAAACTGCCCATTATGTACACAGGTGCAGTTTTTGGTGAAATAGAACCAAGCGAGATAGTTAATCAGATTATAAATTCCAGGACTTTAAAAGATGTAATATTTCAGTTGCAAATTCATAAATTCATATGGAATCCTGAAGAACGCGGAGTTTAAATATATAACTGTGGAAGGAGAATGTGGATGAAAAGAGAATTCAACCACGAAAAAATTAAAGAGGCAATACGCACTATTATAACAGAATTGGGAGATAACCCCGAAAGAGAGGGTTTAAAAGAAACTCCTGAGCGTGTTGCAAAGATGTATGACGAGATATTTGAGGGTATGCGCTATACAAATGACGAAATTGCCGATATGTTTGATAAATGTTTTGAAGATGTTTCAACAGGCGACCTTGTCATGGTTAAGGATATAGAGGTTTTCAGCCATTGCGAGCACCATATGGCACTTATGTATAATATGCGATGCCACGTTGCGTATCTTCCAAACGGTAAGGTTATAGGTCTTTCTAAAATTGCACGTATATGCGACATGGTTGCAAAAAGATTGCAGCTACAGGAGAGAATTGGTTCTGATATTGCATATATTATGCAAAAGGTATGCAACACAGAAGATGTAATGGTTGTAATTGAGGGTGAGCATAGCTGTATGACAGCGCGTGGAATACGTTCTCGTGGCTCAAAAACAACTACAACTGCCCTAAGAGGTAAATTCGAGACAGCTTTTGAGTTAAGAAACAGTGTCTATTCACAGATAAAGTAAAAATTGGAGTAGTTAACAACATATGAGAATGAGAAAAAAGAAGAACTGCAGTGCAAGAATGGAACGTTGCAGTGATATTTGGATAAAAAATCCTGAAGAAAACAAAGGTAAATGGTCATCAGTATTCGGCAATGATAATCCCATACACATAGAAATCGGTTGCGGAAAGGGTAATTTTATTTTGGGAATGGCAAAGATGTACCCCGAGGTAAACTTCATAGGCATAGAAAAGGTCGAGGACGTACTTGTTATGGCTATGGAAAAGGTAACGGACGCAGAACTTAACAATGTACTTTTTATGGATATGGATGCCGAGAGAATAGAAGAATTTTTTACAAAGGGCGAAATAGAGAGAATATATCTTAACTTCAGCGACCCGTGGAAGAAGAAAAAACAGGCAAAACGTCGTTTAACACATAAAAACTTTTTGGATAAATACAAAAATGTGTTAAATGAGGGTGATTATATATATTTTAAGACAGATAACAGACCGTTATTTGAGTTTTCGCTAAATTCGTTTTGCGAGGAAAATTATAAGCTTTCCAATATATCTTTAGACTTACATAACTCCAATTTTGAGGGTAATGTAATGACGGAATATGAAGAACGCTTTTCAAAAATGGGTATGCCTATATACCGTCTTGAGGCGAAATACATAGGCTGGAAATAAAAAGCAGTAATAAGGATTGCTTTTTTACTAAAAAGGTGTTGACAATCCTTTGATTGACTGATAAAATAATATAGTATACGATTTTTTTCGACGCCATAAAAAGGTTGTCGTTTTGGGCATTTAACTATACGTTAATGCTATATATAAAAACTGTTTATGTGGCGGTTTTATGCAGGCACTCACAAATTATATGTCTGCACAAAAACATTTTATTGTACTTGAAAGGGGGAATTTTCTTTGAAAATGACCGGTGCCCAAATGGTTGTAAAGACCATGGAGGAGAACGGGGTTAAGATTGTTTTCGGATACCCCGGGGCAGCAAACTGCCCTATTATAGATAAACTCTCTTTTTCTTCAATAAAGCATATTTTAACAAGAAATGAGCAAGGTGCCGCACATATGGCATCAGGATATTCGAGAGTTACAAAAGAGGTTGGTGTATGTACAGCAACTTCAGGACCGGGTGCAACAAATCTTATAACCGGTATTGCAACTGCGTATATGGATTCAATTCCTATGGTTGCACTTACAGGTCAGGTAGGCACAAAGCTTATAGGTAAGGACGCGTTCCAGGAGGTTGATATAACAGGTGCAACACTGCCTATCACAAAACACAGCTATCTTGTAAGTGATGGCCTGGAGATACCAAACGTTGTAAACGAGGCATTTTACATAGCAAAGACAGGACGTCCCGGACCTGTTCTTATTGACTTCCCAATGGATATTCTAAAGGCGGAGTTTGATTATCCTGATGAAGCCGGAGAAATCAACATAAGAGGCTATAAGCTTGTAGGTAAGGCAAACGAGTCGCAAATCAAAAAGGTGAGCGAGGCTATAAAGAAAGCAAAAAGCCCTGTTATACTTGCAGGCGGCGGAATTGTACATTCTGATGCAGTAGAAGAATTCAGAAATCTTGTTAATGTAACAAACATTCCTGTTGTTTCTACAATGATGGCAATAGGTGCTGTCCCATCAAACGATAAGAACTATTTTGGTATGATTGGCTCGCATGGTGCAAAGCGTTCAAACCTTGTTCTTAACAAGGCAGACCTTGTTATAGTAATGGGCTCAAGATTGGGAGACAGAAGTGTTGCACATGCAAAGGGCTTTGAGGACAACAAAACAATAGTACATATTGATATTGACCCGGCAGAAATAGGTAAAAACGTACAACCCGATATTCCGATTGTAGGAGATATAAAAGACGTTGTATCGCAGCTTTTACCACTTGTGAAGGATTACAGTGTTCCAAAGGAATGGAAAGACAAGGTAAATCAAATAAGAGACGAATATCCGTCAGTCGTAAGAAACGATGATTATGGTACTGTAAATCCAAAGTACTTTATGCAAAAGCTTGCAGAGTATACAAACTCTGATATATATGTTTCAACAGAGGTTGGACAAAACCAGATATGGGCGGCAAACTACTTTAATTATACAGACCCACGCTCACTTCTGACATCAGGCGGTTTCGGAACAATGGGCTATGGTTTACCTGCCGCAATAGGTGCAGCAAGTATAGCCAAAAGACCCGTTGTAGCAATAATGGGTGATGGCTCATTCCAGATGGACTTGCCCGAGCTTGGTACAATGTGTCAGTGGGATATTCCTGTAAAGATGGTTGTATTTAAGAACAATCGTTTAGGAATGGTACATGAGCATCAGTATCTGTTGTATAATTCGAACTATCAGGCTGTATATCTTGACGGAAGCCCTGATTTTAATAAGCTTTGTGATGCTTACGGTATCGAAAACGGATATATAAGCGAAAATAGTGAAATCGAAAAGGGAATAGAGCAAATGATGAGTTCAAAAGGCTCATATCTGCTTGTTGTAAGTGTCAGCCCGTATGAGCCGACAGGTGATGCCCTTAACGAAAATCTTCTTCCTAAAAAGGAGGGCGAATAATATGGAAAAACACACAGTTTCAGTCCTTGCCGAAAACCACGCGGGTGTCCTTTCTCGAGTTGTAGGAATGTTCAGCCGCAGAGGCTTCAACATAGACTCATTATCAGTTGGTACTACGGTTGATGAAAATATATCACGTATTACTATTGAAGTTTTGGGCGACTCGCAAGTGGTTGAGCAGGTAGGCAAACAGCTTTCCAAGATTGTTGAGGTTATTAAAGTCAAAACTCTAAAGGACAACGAGATGGTTAAAAGGGGTCTCTTGCTTTGTAAGGTAAAAACAACCGCAAAAACAAGAAGCGAGATTATGGAGATAACAAACGTCTTTCGTGCAAAGATAGTTGATATATCCCAGACAACAATAACAATCGAAATGACAGGCGGCGAGCAAAAGCTTGGAGCATTCCTTGAAATGATAAAGCCTTACGGAATTGAAGAAATTTCAAGAACAGGTATGACAGCTTTGGAGAGAGGCTCTAACGTACTAAAAATTGATAAATAATTATTAAATAATTACTTATATAAATAAATTAAGAAAGAGGTAATGAAAAATGGCAAACATTTATTATGAGAGCGATTGTAACCTTGGTCTTTTAAAGAATGGTAAGACTGTTGCAGTTATAGGTTACGGTAGCCAGGGACACGCACATGCACTTAACCTAAGAGATAGCGGCGTAAACGTTGTTGTAGGTTTGTATGAGGGTTCAAAATCAGCTCAAAGAGCAAAAGAGGCAGGTTTAACAGTTCTATCAGTAGCAGAGGCTGCAAAGCAGGCTGACGTTATTATGATACTTGTTCCGGATGAAAGACAAGCTAAAATATACAAAGAAAGTATCGAACCAAACTTAACAGAGGGTAAAACACTTGCATTTGCACACGGATTTAATATTCACTTTAAGCAAATTGTTCCTCCGTCAAATGTTGACGTTATCATGGTTGCTCCAAAGGGACCAGGCCACACAGTAAGATACGAGTATCAAGAGGGTAAGGGTGTTCCTTGTCTTATAGCTATTGCACAAGATGCAACAGGTAAGGCACTTGATACAGGTCTTGCATATGCAGCTGGTATCGGTGGTGCGAGAGCAGCAGTTTTGGAAACAACATTCCAATGCGAAACAGAAACAGACCTATTTGGTGAACAGGCAGTTCTTTGCGGCGGTGTAACAGCTCTTATGCAGGCAGGTTTCGAAACACTTGTAGAAGCAGGCTATGACCCAAGAAATGCTTACTTTGAATGTATCCACGAAATGAAGCTTATTGTTGATATGATTTATCAGGGCGGTTTCTCAAGAATGAGATACTCAATTTCAGACACAGCTGAATTTGGTGATTACGAAACAGGTAAGAGACTTATAACAGAAGAAACAAAGAAAGAAATGAAGAAAGTTCTTGAAGAAATCCAAGACGGTACATTTGCATCAAAGTGGATTGCTGAAAACAACAATGGCAGAGCACACTTTAATGCAACAAGAGCACTAAAATCACAACATCAGCTTGAAGAGGTTGGCGCTCAAATCAGAAAGTTCTATTCATGGAATAAAGAATATAACGACTAATACATAATTTAAAAGGCAGAAACGAAATCGTTTCTGCCTTTTATGTTTTTTTACTGTAGTAAAACATCAATATACTTTTCTTCGTATGATAAAATATTATCGCCCTCTAATGTTATTTTTACTCTGTTTCTGCCTGCAGTGGCATTTTTTAAATCTACTGTTGCGCTTACATTTTCCTCTGTTATATTTTCGGCACAATCTACAGTCAGTGCTTGTGTGCTCTCAAACTGCGCATTCATATCTGACGGTGTGTTTAGTGCTTTTACCTGAACATTTAATGTCTTTGTTGTGCGCCTTAATAATACAGGCTTAACATTTATAATAGAGTTGTTGTATGGAATATAAACACCCTCCGCATTGGTTGATGCTTTGTATTGGGCAGGTGTGTCGCTGTTTACAACAACCTCGACAAAATCAATATTTGTACCCTCGCTTACACCAATCTCTATCTGGGACGGTGAAATTGAGCTTTCCTTGCTGTCAAAAATGTAATCCTCTGAAAATTCATCCGACAGGACTGCAACTACAGGTACAACCTTTTTTGGATATATAGTGTTTTTTACGGATACACCCGTTATATTTGAATATACAGAGCTGATATTTGATAACTTATCATTATTGGAGTCGCAATAGTATATATCTCCTATAATATCGCAATCATGAGTAATATCCGTTATATTGATATCGGTTATCGCGTATGTTATTAAATCAATTTCTTCTTTTGCACCCCTGATTGTTATTTCGGGGGTTTTCGGCTCCGATTTTATAATATATTCTTTGTTTGTGCCCGTCTGCTTTGTATAAAGCTTTATGTTTTTTTGTGCAAGTGATGATACCTCTACGGGAATTGCCGAGCTTATACCTTTTTCGAGTGTAATATAAACACTTGGCATATTAACCACACCATTAAGCTTTTGTGTGCCCGTACTTGTAATATCCGAAACGTCAATGTCTATTGTTATACGGTTCATATACTCAACCAGATCACTGCGGCGCCCGCTGATACGTAAATTGTATTTGGGGATATTTTCTTTCTCCTTTATAATAAAACCGTTATCATTTAAAACATCTTCGTTTAAAATTCTTACGGGAATATTTTTTGCAGTAACTGTTATGCTCGGGTCATCAACATACACTGCTACAAGCCATATTGCAATAGCAACTATAACGGAGAAGATAAGAGTTGTTATTTTACCTGTGTAAAATCGTTTTGTGTTATTATCCTTGCTCATTTTTTCTCCTTTCCCTCATCATTTGATGAGTTCCAGAACTTTAGTTTTGATAATGTTGCATCACTACTCGTTAAATTTTTAAGCATTACCTTATTAAGTACACGTAACAGACCCTCATATGTCAGATTACGTGTTAGAGTTCCGCTCATAGCAATAGAAATTTTGCCTGTTTCTTCCGATACCACAACCACAACCGCATCGGTAGTCTCGCTAAGACCTAAGGCGGCGCGGTGTCTTGTGCCAAGGTCGGGTGATATGTTTGTATTTGCGCTAAGAGGTAATACACAGGCGGCGGTTATTATTTTGTCGCCGCGTATAATTACAGCACCATCATGAAGAGGTGTGTTGTGTACAAATATATTTGTAAGCAATCTGTCAGAAATATCTGCATTAAGCAGTGTACCCGTAGAAAGAAACTCGCCAAGCTTCGTTTCTCTTTCCAAAACCATAAGAGCACCTGTTTTTGTTTTTGACATATTACTTGCCGCAACTGCCACTGCGTTTATTGCATTTTCTGTCTGTTTTATTTTTTCATCTGCACTCGATGATATTATGTTTGAAAGTACGTTAAAACGTCCTAAACGCTCTAACATATTTCTAAGCTCAGGCTGAAAGATAACTACAAGTGCAAACAAACCAACCTGAATTGTGCTTGTTAATATATAATTTAGTGCAGTAAGCTTTAGAATAGAGCTTATTAAGAATACTGCCCCAATGAATAACAAACCCTTAAAAAGTTGCATTGCCCTTGTTTCGCGTATGAGCTTTATAAGATAGTATATAAGCAGGGAAACAACAACAATATCAATAAGGTCATTTATTCTTATAATCTGAATATATTTACTGAATATATCTAAAAACTGCATATATAATCACCTGCTTTCTTTTTATATATTTGTGTACATACTGTACATATTGTAATACAGACCGCCTTTTGCCATAAGCTCCTCGTGTGTACCTCTCTCCTCAATACCATTTTCAGTTAATACAAGTATAAGAGATGCGTTCTTTATAGTTGTAAGTCTGTGTGCTATTGTAAAGACTGTTCTTCCGTGAGCTAAACGCTCGAGTGATTGCTGAACAAGTCTTTCGCTTTCGTTATCAAGTGCTGAAGTTGCCTCATCAAGTATAAGAATAGGCGGATTTTTCAAGAACACTCTTGCTATTGATATTCTTTGCTTTTGACCGCCCGAAAGCTTAACACCGCGCTCGCCTACATATGTATCATATCCGTTGGGTAGAGCAGATATAAACTCATGAGCACCTGCAAGCTTTGCTGCCTCTATAACCATTTCCCTTGATGCACCGGGCAGACCATATACGATATTCTCGTAAACAGTTCCCGAAAACAAATAAACATCCTGTTGTACCATGCCAATGTTGTTTCTTAAAGAGTGAAGTGTAATATCGCAAATGTCATGTCCGTCAATTAAAATTCTTCCCTCGCTTAAATTATAAAAACGGGGGATAAGGTTACAAAGTGTGGTTTTACCGCTGCCTGACGGACCAACAAGTGCAACACTTTCGCCTTTCTTTATGTCTAAATTTATATCTGATAAAACCTCATTCTCACCATCGTCATAATGAAAGCTTACATTTTCAAATACTATATTACCCAAAACATCCTTAAGGTCATATGCATCATCTTTTTGTGTAATTTCGGGCTTTGTGTCCAATATTTCTACAAAACGTTCGATACCCGTAATTCCCCTCTGGAATTGCTCTGTAAATTGGAGAATAGTTCTTATTGAAGCAAAAAGCGAGCCAACATATAAAAGGTATGCAGTCATATCAGCCGCATTTATTATTTTTTGTTTCATAAATATACTGCCTGCAATTATAACAATCAGATACATAAAGCCCTCAAAAAATCTGTTTGAGGTATGAAAGCCGCCCATATATAAATAGCCCTCACGCTTTGAGGAGAAAAATCTTTTATTACCCTCCTCAAATTTTTTGTTTTCTATATCCTCGTTTGCAAATGACTTTACAACACGAATCCCAAGCAGTGAATCTTCAACATTGGCATTTACCTCGCCAATTTGCACGCGTTGCTTTTTAAAAGCGTTCTTCATCTTTTTATTAAAGAATTTAACAAAGAAAAACACTAATGGTAATGACGCGAAAATAATAAGTGTAAGCACTATATTTACGTTGCATAAAATAATAAACGAAACAATAATTTTTAATCCGCAGATAAAAAATTCTTCGGGACAATGATGTGCAAATTCTGTAACATCAAATAAATCGCTCGTTATTCTTGACATAAGTGTTCCTATTTTGTTGTTCGAAAAGAAAGAATACGAAAGCTTTTGAAAATGTGCAAACATATCACGTCGCATATCTGTTTCTATATTTGCACCCATAACATGTCCGTTATATGCCATATAAAAGTTGGCAAAGCTGTCAATTATACGTAAAATAAGATAAAATGCACCGATTTTTAATATCAGTGATATTGTGAGGGAAGCAGGATTTGTTATACCTATATTTGTTATATATCTTACAATTACAGGAAAAACAAGCTCACATACTGTTGTAAGTGATGCGCAAATAAGGTCAAGCACAAGAACTGCCTTGTAATTTTTAAAATATGGTAAAAATCTCTTTATAAGATAGCTGATTTTCATAGCATTTCCCCCAAAGTAAAAGGTGATATAATTATTATATATTAAATTAAATTAAATGTCAACGTTTTGGGGTGGTTAATGCAAAAAATTATGCATGAAAATGTATAGTATTATCGGACACAAACTCTTTACCGCCAAGATATTCTAAAACAGAGGCATCTGTTACAAAATCAAATTTTAATTTATAGCTGTGAAGCTGATGATACGAGTTTTTTATCCTTTTGGCACCATATTTTACATCACCCAAAAGAGGAAAGCCGATGTGAGATAAATGAGCACGTATCTGGTGTGTTCTGCCTGTAAAAAGCTCAACCTCTAAAACAGAATACCCGTCTCTTTTTTCTATTACACGGTACCCTGTTTTTATTGGCTTTGAATTTTCGGTTGGATAATCAGTTACAATAACGTGCTTATCCTTTCTTTCGAGATATGCATTTAAAATATTGCTATTTGGCGGATTTCCCTCCACAGCACATAAATAATATTTTTTTATCTCACGGTTTTTGATTTTCTCGTTAATTATACGAAGTGAGACGGCATTTTTTGCCGCAATTATAAGACCGCTTGTGTTTTTATCAAGTCGGTTGCATAATGAGGGGGTAAAGGAATGTTCATCTGACGGGGTAAACTCACCCTTTTGTATAAGATAGTTCTGTATACGGTTTATAAGAGTATCACTGTCCTTACTCTCGTCTGAGTGAACAACAAGACCTGCCTCCTTGTCAGCAATAATAATATTTTCGTCTTCATAAACAATATCAGGGGACGGGAGAGAGGTGATAGATGTATTTGTTTTTTGTACTTGTGGGAAAAACTCATCATTCATATAAAGGCGAAGCACTTCGCCCTCGTTTAAAATATACGCTCCGTCTGTTATGTGCTTGTTATTTACACGTACACACTTTTTTCTGAGACTTTTATAGAGAAGTGATGATGGCATTGATGGCATATACTTGGCAAGAAATTTATCCAGTCTTTGTCCTGCATCATTTTTATTTATAGTAAGCTCTCTCATTTGTTTTTACCTCTTGAATAGTATATAAATATTCTAACATAAAACAGCAATATGGTCAAGGATAATACACAAAAAGGTTATTGCAAAATGCAACAACCTTTTTGTTATCGAGTTTTTTACTCCTGAATTTGTGATTCTATTTCATCTGCTTTCTCAAAGCTAACCCCTTCAATATGAATATTGACCTTTTCAACGCTAAGACCTGTCATAGTTTCTACATTGTTTTTAACACTTTCCTGTATCTCCCATGCAAGTTCAGGAATTCTTACACCGTAATCCACCACGATATAAATATCAATTCTTACACAGCCTTCGCCCATTTCTACCTTTACGCCTTTAGAGGGATTTTTCTTGGCGACAAGTTTTTCGGCAATTCCCCCTGCAAATGATGAGTACATTCCTGCAACTCCGTTTACCTGAGAGGCTGCAATGCTCGAAATTGTTGCAACAACGTCAATAGATATTTTTACGTTGCCTACATCACCATCCTCAGTATCATCTTG
>JAZNPJ010000066.1:0-8543 GCA_045589635.1 Clostridia bacterium | reverse complement strand
AGCGCGATAAACGAAGAAATCATATTTATTGTTTCGCAAATAAGACCTCCAAGCGAAAAGTTGAATATATTATGTACAATCCACGACGGAGACATATATGTAATCTGCGAAATTCTTATATACTTTCCGTTACCGTTCCACATACATACACTCATTGCTACAAGTGCCGCATAAGGTAAAAAAGCTATAAATATCTGAAAATAGTCTGCACCGACCGAAAAAATGGCAAATACAAAGCATGCAGTATATAAAATCTCTACCACAATAAGCTTCCATAGCTTGTGTGTGTTTTTTGAAAACAACATTCCCCTTACAAAATTAGTTAAGTTAAACAGTGCTCCTGCAACTGCACCTATCATTATAAAGTTAAGGAAAAATAATACACTTCCCACACCCTGCAGTGTAAAGAATTTTTTATTTTCTTTAAACTGGAACGACGAAACTATAATAATAAGTCCCAGAATTCCAAACGCCTGTGCAATTATTTCAGTTTTACTCATATATAAATCCTATCTGTTATATGCTTTTTATAATTCTCTTCCACTCTTCATACGCTTTATCCCAAGCATCGCCATCCTGCGGCTCGTATACAGTTATGTCAAATGAGTTTTTAACAATCTGTCTGCCCTCTTTTAGGTCTTTTATTGCACCCATTGCCATTGCCTGAACAACCACGTTACCTATACTTGTTGCCTCAACAGGACCTGTGCTTACCTTTCTCTTTGTGGCATTTGCAGTAAACTGACAAATCATCTTATCCTTAATACCGCCGCCGACAATATTTACAACATTATATTTATTGCCTGTAACTTCTTCCATACCCTCAACTGTCTCACGGTACTTAAACGCAAGCGACTGTGCAATACAACGAACAATCTCACCCTTTGTCTGGGGAACTTTTTGACCTGTCTTTTCACAATATTCGCGTATTCTCTTTGGCATATTTCCCGGTGTCTGGAATGCAGGATAATCAGGATCGATAAGACTTGCAAACGGCTCTGCTGCATTTGCCTGTTTTTCAAGCTCATCAAAGCTTAAAAGCTCACCTTCTCTGTCCCATTGACGTCTTGATTCCTGAATTAACCACAGACCCATTATATTTTTAAGGAAACGGATTGTTTTATTTACTCCGCCCTCGTTTGTGAAGTTATGCTCCAACGCTTCTTTACAAACATTAGGCTTATCAAGCTCAACACCCATAAGCGACCATGTACCCGAAGATATGTAGATAAAGTCCTTTTCATCAACAACAGGAACAGATGCAACTGCACTGCCTGTATCATGAGATGCTACTGCAATAACAGGAATCTCATCAATTCCAAGCTCTTGTGCAAGCTCAGGCTTGATTTTACCTACAATTTCGCCTGGATATACAACATCTGTTAATATGTTTGTAGGTATACCCATTTTTTCTAACAAATCGTATGCCCATTCGTGTTTTACACTATTGAACATCTGTGTTGTTGACGCAATGGTATACTCTGTCTTTTTCTCACCTGTTAAGAAAAAGTTTAATAAGTCAGGCATCAAAAGCATTGTTTTTGCGTTCTTTAGTGCAGAATCGTTAGAAAGTTTTGCAGAAAGAAGCTGGAAAATAGTATTAAACCAGTTAAATGCAACACCGCCGCTCTTTTCGAATATCTCTGCCTTTGGAACAAGCTTGAATGCTTCTTCATACATTCCCTCTGTTCTTGTATCACGATAGTGGTATGGGTTACCTAAAAGCTTGTCATTTTCGTCAAGCAAGCCATAATCAACACCCCATGTATCAATACCGATACAGTCGATATCTCTGTCCCCTGAATTTGCGCACTTTAAAATACCCTGTTTAATTTCGAAAAACAACCTTAAAACGTCCCAGTGAAAATCACCGTTTATATCAACAGGGTCATTTGCGAAACGATGCTTTTCCTCCAATGTTATTTTTTCACCGTCAAACTTTGCAAGCATAGCTCTTCCTGACGATGCTCCAAAGTCAAATGCTAAAAATTTATATGTCTTTGCCATTTTTTTATCCTCCATAAAAAATTACTGACTATATTATACAATATTTTCTTTGAGTTGTCAATTTATTATTTTAGTGATTTTTAAATTATTTAGTGCTATCATACTTGAAATATCCATTAGTTTGTGATATAATCAATTTTATCTAATATAAAAATATAATAATTCAGGAGATAATAGCTATGGGATTATTTACACCAGGATATTTAAAGCCCGGAAAGGGCATTAGTGCTAACGAGCCCGAAAAAAGAAGCTTTTTCAGATTTTGGGAGATTATAGGAGAAAAGTTTTCGAAAATAATTGGTCTTAATATTATTTATGTGCTTTTTAGTTTACCCTTTATTGTACTTATGGTATTTATTGCACCAATAGATTATGAATGGATAAAAAACTTACTCCCCCAAATGAGCGAGGGCGATATAAGTATGGCATATATTTCTCTTAAAGCATTTTTTGCTTTTATTATGTTTTCGATTTTCGGAAGCGGTCCGATATCGGCGGTATATGCTCATATTATCCGTTGCTTTGCCAACAGAACTCCAGTCTGGGTCATAAGCGATGGCAAGGATATTTTTAAAGAAAACTTTAAGCAAAGTATGATATTGGTTTTGATTGATATTCTTGTTATATTCTTTTTGCCAAATGCAATGAAGCTTTATTATTCACTATATATGCAAACACAAAACACAATATTCTATATAGCAATATTTGTTCTTGCAATAGCATTTTTGATATATGGCTGGATGCATTTTTACATATATCAGTTTATGACCACATTCACACTTACATTAAGGCAGATATTTAAAAACTCACTTCTTGTTACACTTGGTTCAATTCCGTTTAACTTAATTCTTACAATAATAAGTGTAGCAGTAATATTTGCTATGATTAGCTACTTAAATCTTATATTTGCTTTTGTAATTATGTGCTTACTTGCTCCTATACTTACAAGAATGCCAATAGAGTTTTCTGCAAGAAACCGCATAAAACCCATTGTCGAAAAAGCAAAAAAAGAAGCACACTCAGAAGAAGCATAATATAAAGGAGACAGTAAATGTTTTTAGGCGAATATGACGTTGTTGTTATAGGCGGAGGACATGCAGGCTGCGAGGCTGCACTTGCCTCTGCAAGGCTTGGCAGTAAAACTGCAATGTTTTCGATAAGTCTTGACGCTATAGGAAACCTCCCATGTAACCCGTCAATAGGCGGAACTGCAAAAGGACATCTTGTACGTGAAATTGATGCCCTTGGCGGAGAGATGGGTAAAGCTGCAGATGAGTGTTTTATTCAGTCAAAAATGCTTAATCGCGGTAAAGGTCCTGCAGTGCACTCACTCAGAGCGCAAATTGACCGTTCATCATATCATATATATATGAAAAAAGCGGTAGAGAGCGAGCAAAACCTTGACGTAATCCAACAAGAGGTTACAAAAATAAACATAGATGACGGTAAAATTACAAGTGTATCGGTTGCAACAGGTGCTATGTATAAAACAAAAGCGGTAATTATTGCAACAGGCACATATCTTAAAGGCAAGATACTTATAGGCTCATATTCAAAGGAGAGCGGTCCTGACGGAATGTTCCCCTCAAATGAGCTTTCTTCGTCGTTAAAAGAATTGGGCATTGAGCTTTTACGTTTTAAAACAGGTACACCCGCAAGAATACATGCTGATTCTCTTGATTATTCAAAAATGGAAATTGAATATGGCGACGAAGAAATTGTTCCATTTTCGTTTGAAACAGAAAATACAAAAGAAAATCAGGTTCCATGTTACCTTGTTTATACAAATGAAGAAACACATAGAATAATACACGAAAATCTGCATCGCAGCGCTATGTACAGCGGTCTTGTAGAGGGTATAGGTCCAAGATACTGTCCGTCAATAGAAGATAAGGTTGTACGTTTTCATGATAAACCCCGTCATCAGCTTTTTATTGAGCCAATGGGTCTTGATACAAAGGAAATGTATGCACAGGGCTTTTCTACAAGCCTGCCCGAAGATGTTCAACTTGCGATGTATCGTTCCATAAAGGGCCTGGAAAATTGCCAGATAATGAGAAGTGCATATGCGATTGAATATGATTGCTGCGACCCTACCCAGCTATATGCAACACTTGAGTTTAAAAACATACCTAACCTTTATGGTGCCGGACAGTTTAATGGTACATCAGGCTATGAAGAAGCAGCTGCACAGGGACTTGTTGCAGGTGTTAACGCCACTTTAAAATTACAAGGTAAAGAGCCCTTAATTCTTGACAGAAGTGATGGATATATCGGCACACTCATAGATGACTTAATAACAAAAGGCACAAACGAGCCATACAGAATGATGACATCACGTTCTGAGTACAGATTACTTTTAAGACAGGATAATGCAGATGAACGTCTTCTTCCGTTTGGTTATAAGGTCGGACTTATAAGCGAAGAAAGATACAACAGATTCTTGCATAAAATGTCTTTAATAGAAGATGAGTTAAAAAGAGTAAGCTCAATAACCATACCCCCAAAAATTGCAAATCCGATTTTGGAAAAAAATAATTCCGCACCCGTAAAAACAGGTATAAAGCTTTCGGATATGATAAAGCGTCCTGAGCTAAGCTATGATTTATTAAATGAGGCAGATACTTCACGTCCCGAGCTTCCAAAATCTGTATGTGAACAAGTCGAAATAAAGCTCAAATACGACGGATATATCGCAAGACAGCTCTCACAAGTGGAGCAGTTTAAAAAAATGGAGCAACGAATTTTGCCCCCTAATCAGGATTATTCTAATATACATGGTCTTCGTCTGGAGGCAAGGCAAAAACTAAACAAGATACAACCAAAATCTTTAGGACAAGCCTCAAGAATAAGCGGAGTATCGCCATCTGATGTATCAGTGTTAGTAATATGGTTAGAAACACAAAGCAATAAAAAGGATTTGACAAAATGAAGTATTATGCAGTACGTCAGGGACGTAAAGTCGGTATTTTAAAAACATGGGAGGAATGCAAACAATCAGTAGACGGATATGCGGGTGCTGAATACAAAAGCTTTTCCTCTCTTGTTGACGCACAGGAGTATCTTGATAATGCAATGTTTGCACCAATAAAAACCACTTATCCCGCTGACACGGCGGTTGCATATGTTGATGGCAGCTACAATATAAAAACAGAGGTTTTTGCCTGTGGTGTTATAATTTTATATAACGGCGAAGAAATTACTTTTAATCAGTCATATAACGACAGTGAACTTTCAAAAATGCGAAATGTAGCAGGCGAAATATGCGGAGCAATTCTTGCTATGCGTTATTGCATAAAATACAACATAAAAGTGCTTCACATATACTACGATTATCAGGGTATAGAAAAATGGTGTACAGGCGAATGGAAGGCAACCAAACCCGGCACTGCCAGATACAAAGAATATTATGACAGTGTAAAAGATAAAATCACCATTACCTTCCACAAAGTCAAGGGACACAGTAACAACAAATACAACGATATTGCAGATAAATTAGCAAAAGATGCAGCAGGAATTGAGTAGGATAATTCCTGCTTTATTTTTGCCTAAAATTTCGACAAAAATGATAATTAACCAAAATTACCTATATGGCACAAAAAAAGCATTGTTTTTTGTAAAACATTTCACACTTTCCTGTATTGACACTTAATTTCTTCTATGTTATAATAATATGAGGATGGCATGTTATTTTGTCAGGCAGTATGATATAGAAATATACTTGCTGCCAAAAATTTTTTTATGATATTGTTAAATATTTAACAATGAAACGATTTAAGAAAAAGGAGTGTTAATATTGAGTAAAGCAACTATTATAGGCGCAGGCAGCGTTGGTTCAACGGTGGCATATACTATGGCTCTAAATGCAATAGTATCTGAAATCGTAATTATTGATATAAACAAGGAGAAGGCATTTGGTGAAGCAATGGATATTTCTCAGGGTACACCTTTCGCTTCCCCTGTAACAATTTATTCAGGTGATTATGAGGATGCAGCGGGCTCTGATGTGGTAGTAATAACATCAGGTTTGGCAAGAAAGCCGGGGCAATCAAGACTCGATTTGGCACAGGCAAATGTAGATGTTTTAAAATCAATTACACCAAATATTGTAAAATATGCTCCGGATGCAGTATATGTGCTTGTAAGTAATCCTGTTGATGTTCTTACATACGTATTCCACAAAATTTCTGGCATTCCGGAAGAGAGAATTATAGGAACAGGAACTATACTTGATACATCAAGAGTACGTTCACGTATAGCAGACCATTTTAGAATGAGTCAAAAGGGTGTTCATGCTTACGTTTTTGGCGAGCATGGTGATAGTTCTTTTGTGCCATGGTCATTGGCTACAATAGCAAGCTTGCCTATTTCAGAATACGAAAAATCTATTGATGTGGATTTCCGCAAAGAGATTGGCGATTTGGACTATGATGAAATAGTAAACTACACAAAAACATCAGGCGCAACAGTTATAGCAAATAAAGGGGCAACTTTTTATGCGGTATCTATTGCAACATGCCATATATGCAAGTGTCTGTTTGGAAGTAATGATACAATCCTTACAGTATCTACTATGATGCACGGCGAATTTGGTATAGAGGACGTATGTCTTTCGGGGCTTACTCTTATTGGAAAGGGCGGAATAAAGAGAAAAATTTTACCTCCGCTTACAGACGAAGAGAGAGAAAAGTTTATATACAGCGCAAACAGAATCAAAGAAGTTATAAAGAGTGTTAATTTTTAAAAGAGAGGATGTAAAAAATGGTATATAGCTACTATCCCGGCTGTACACTTAAAACAAAGGGTAAAGAGCTTGATGTTTATGCAAGACTTTGCGCCAAACAGCTTGGAATAACAATGGAAGAAATAGAAGACTGGCAATGTTGCGGAGCAGTTTATCCTCAGGCTAATAACGAAATTGCAACAAGACTCTCATCCGCACGTGCACTTATAAGTGCAAAAAACAAAGAGCAAAAGCTTTTAACACTATGCTCTGCGTGCCATCACGTAATAAAGAGAGTTAACAATGATATAAAGACAGATGAAAATATAAGAACAAAAATAAATCGCTATTTGGAAGAGGATTATAACGGCGAAACTGATGTAATTCATTATCTTGAAATGTTAAGAGACGAAATTGGCTTTGACAACATCAAAAAGGCAGTTGTAAATCCCCTAAAGGATAAAAAGATAGCGGCGTACTACGGTTGTATGTTACTAAGACCTTCAAAAGTTATGGCATTTGACAATCCTGAAAATCCAACAATAATAGAAGACTTTATAAAGGCAATAGGTGCAACACCAATTATATATTCATACAGAAACGAGTGCTGCGGTGGCTATCTTACAATGAGCGACAAGCCTCTTGCACAAAAAAAGGCACAGGCTATAGTTGACAGTGCAAAAAATGCAGGTGCTGACACAATAATAACTGCTTGTCCTTTATGTATGTATAATTTAAAGGTAAATGCTGAGAGTGATATGCCCATACTTTATTTTACCGAGCTTTTGGCTGAGGCACTTGGCTTAAAAGAGGCATAAAAGAAAGGAGTAGAAATATGAATACCAATTACAAGGATTTAAAAGAAAATATACTCCGTATGAGTGGCGTAGACCCTCAAAAATGTATGAAGTGCGGAAAATGCTCGGGAACTTGCCCTGCATATGATGAGATGGATTTTCATCCGCATCAGTTTGTTGCTATGGTAAATAGCGGCGATATTGAGCCATTATTAAAATCAGAGTCGATATATAAATGTCTTTCGTGCTTTGCATGTACTCAAAGATGTCCAAGAGATGTTGAGCCGGCAAAGCTGATAGAAGCGCTAAGACTTTGTGTTATAAGAGAACAAGGCAAAAATTATATGAAGAGCGATGATATTCCTGCATTACTTGACGAGGAATTACCTCAACAGGCAATCGTCAGTGCAATGCGTAAATATTCAAAATAATACGCTATTTAGATAAGGAAGTGAAATAATTGCAAAGAATAGGTGTTTTTGTATGTTGGTGCGGAAGTAACATAGCCGGCACAGTTGATGTTAAAAAAGTAGCAGATACTTTAAAATCAGAGCCTGGTGTTGTATTTAGCACTGATTATCAATATATGTGTTCAGAGGCAGGTCAGCTTATAATAAGAGATGCTATAAAAGAACACAACTTAACAGGTATTGTTGTTTGCTCATGTTCACCAAGAATGCATGAGGCAACATTTCGAAAAACTGCTGAGGCGGCAGGTCTTAATCCATACATGGTTGAAATTGCAAATATCCGCGAGCAATGCTCATGGATTCACAAGGATATGGAAGTAGGTACTGAAAAGGCAGTAATATTAGCACGTGCAGCAGTTGCTAAAGTAATGCTTAACACTCCTCTCCAACCCGGTGAGAGCAAGGTTGTAAAAAGAGCACTTGTTATAGGTGGCGGTATTGCCGGAATACAAACCGCTCTTGATATTGCAGATGCAGGATACGAGGTTGACATAGTTGAAAAATCACCAACAATAGGCGGTAAAATGGCTCAGCTTGATAAAACCT
>JAZNPJ010000065.1:0-6545 GCA_045589635.1 Clostridia bacterium | reverse complement strand
TCCGACTTACCTGCATTTGCAAACACAAGCTTTGAATATAATTTATCCATTGCATTTGCAGATGACAGGACACCCATTCCCACGTACTTTATATCTGCAAGCTCAAAAAGACCCTGTATTGTACCATCCTCGCCATATTCGCCGTGAAGAACAGGGAATATGACATCAGGATATATGTAAGAAACAGTATTATTATCTTCAAAAACGAGTATTGCCTTATCGGACGCGTCAGGTGATATTATGGCCTTTTTCTTGTTAGCATAATCACTCTCCCATGCTCCGTCGGCAATTTTAGCAAAATCACCCGTATACAAATACCATGCTCCGTCTTTTGTTATACCAATAACAGATATTTCGTATTTTTCTTTATTAAGATTATTCAAAACGGAAGTTACCGAAAGCCTTGATATATCGTGCTCGGGTGAACGTCCTCCGAAAATTACACATAACTTTTTCATATTCTGCCTCCAAATATAATCCATATAATAATATCATACTATGTGTTGATGTAAAATTCAACCCTTTTTTAGAAATTTCATAAATTTTTCAAAAATGTAAGAATTTTCTCAAAATAATCGGGAAGATTTGAGTTAAACTCCATTGTTTTATTTGTTTTTGGGTGGACAAAGCCTATTGTCTTTGCATGCAGGAGCTGACCTTTGAGATTAAACTTTTCTTTTTTTATTCCATAGGTCTTATCACCTACAATACTATGCCCCAAAGATGCAAGATGTACTCGTATCTGATGTGTTCTGCCTGTTTCCAAAACACACTCAATAAGTGTGTACTGACCAAATCTCTCAAGTACTCTTACGTGGGTTATTGCCTCACGGCCGCCGTGTACGATTGCCATTTTTTTTCTATCCTTGGGGTGTCTGGCTATCGGTTTATTTATGGTAAACTCGTCATCTTGTATATTACCATTAACTAACGCGTAGTATTTTCTTAGTGCCTTTCGCTCCTTTAACTGCTCTGCTAAGAACAGATGAGCCTCATTGTTTTTTGCCGCAACTAAAAGCCCTGATGTATCCTTATCAATTCTATGCACAATGCCCGGTCTTACAACACCGTTTATGGCAGATAAGCTATCGCCGCAGTGATACAGGAGTGCATTTACAAGAGTGCCCGTTTCATTACCTGCTGCAGGGTGAACAACCATTCCCTGAGGTTTGTTTATTACTATAACATCATCATCTTCATAGACAATATCAAGAGGTATATCTTCGGGAGCTGCGTCAACACTTTGCACTTCGGGAAGTAAAACCTCAACAATATCACCTGTATTTATACTCTGTTTTTTTGCCACACTCTTGTTATTTACCCAAACACTGCCCTCATCACAGAGCTTTGCCGCAAAGCTTCGGGAAATATCGCTGTTATCGGCTATGAATTTATCAATACGAGAACAAGGCTCGTTAACATTTAAAATAATATTATCCAATTATACTATCCCTTTCTCTTTAAAGGTATAAGACCAGTTTTATTCAGACGTTGTGTCCTTATCAAAAAATATCAGGTATATTGCAAGCAAAAACGCCCCCACTGTTATTGCAATATCTGCAATATTAAATACTGCAAAATCAACAAAGGTTGTTTCTATAAAATCAACAACAAAGCCATAAAAGAGACGGTCTATTGCATTACCCAACGCTCCCGAAAAAAGCATTGCAAGAGATATACAAAGTAGCTTGTGTTTTGGTTTTTTAACTATTACATAAATAATAAGACCAATACAAAAAATAACCGAAATAATAGCTAAAAAGTTGATTTTTCCGCTTAGAATACTAAATGCCGCACCTCTGTTTTGCACATACGTAAAATCTATAAGCGGTGTAAAAGAGCCAAATGTTTCGCCAAGTGCCACATTTGATAAAATGTATCTTTTTGAGATAAAATCTCCTGCAAAAAAGACAAGTCCTATAAGGATATATACAAATATCATTTTACATCTCCTATATATTTTAGTGCCATATCTATTTCATCAGATGAAACATCATAAACCTGACAGACTGTACCGATTGAAGTGGGAAGAATAAATTTTAAGCCATCCTCTGTTTTCTTTTTATCGTGCTTCATATGAGTTAGTATAATATCATAAGAGGGGAGAGCAACTCTTGTTTTAAATCCGTACATATCAAGAATTTGCTCTATTTTTGATAGTTCTTCCTTTGTGATATTTCCTCTTTTGTATGCTATGTATGCAGCACCAATCATACCAAGCCCCACACATTCGCCGTGTGTCATTTGAAAGTCAAAGGCACTCTCAACAGCATGGCCTATGGTGTGCCCGAAATTAAGATTTGCGCGTAGACCCATTTCTTTTTCGTCTTTTGAAACTATATCTGCTTTTATAGAACAGTTTTTAAATGAGAGGTCTATAAGCGTTTTTGTATCAAGTGCTTTTATGTTATCTATATTGTTAAATATGTATTCAAAGAAGTCTTTATCGCTTATTATTCCATGCTTTATTACCTCGCCCATACCCGAAACAAATTGCTCGTGAGGAAGTGTTTTTAGTGTATTAACATTTATATATACAAGACGCGGCTGATGAAAAGCACCAAGGATATTTTTACTGTTTTTAAAATCCACACCCGTTTTTCCGCCCACAGAAGAGTCGGATTGCGAAAGCAGTGTGGTTGGGATTTGTATAAAATCAATGCCACGCATAAAAATGGACGCCGCAAAGCCTGCCATATCGCCCACGACTCCGCCTCCAAGTGCAATTATAAGGCTTTTTCTGCCCATGTTATGCTCTATACACGAGGCACATATATCAAGAATTGATTGCATATTCTTATTTTCCTCGCCTGCTTTCAAGATATGTGATGAAACATCATAGCCATTGCTTTTAAGCAGATTTTTTACATCATCAAGATATAGCTTTGCTACGTTGGTATCTGTTACAATCAAGATTTTTTTAGGTAAATTAAGGCATAATAATTCTTGGGGCAGTAAGTTAAAACTGTCCGAAAAAACAATGTCATATGAATTTTTACCTAAATCTACATTCAATTTCATTTGTTATCAGTTCCTTTTATATTATAGTGGTAAGCTTGCTACTGCATTCAAGCTCATGTCAGAACGATCTCCGTTAAGATACCCATAATAACCTGCACATGCAATCATTATCGCATTATCTGTACATAAAACCGGCTCGGGGTAGAGTACCTTTATTTCGTCCTTTTTAGCAAGATCAGTCATTTTTTCTCTCAGGGCGCTGTTTGCCGCAACTCCCCCTGCAAGGGTAATTATTTTCATATTATTTTTCTTTGCCGCCTCTATTGTATGCTCACATAAAACATCAGTAACTGCGTTTTGAAAGCTTGAGGCAATATCTGCTTTGTTGTATTCTTCGCCATTCTGGTCTAACTTGTGTAAATAGTTTATAACGGCAGTCTTGACACCGCTAAAGCTAAAATCAAGCGAATTTTCCTCCATTCGCACTCTTGGGAAGTTTACCGCGTCGGGGTTTCCCTCTTTTGCAAGCTTATCAATAAGCGGACCACCAGGATATCCCAAACCAAGCACACGTGCAATTTTATCAAAAGCCTCGCCTGCGGCATCGTCTCTGGTCTGACCCAATATTTCAAATTCTGTATAGCTCTTTACACAAACAATATGGCTATGCCCTCCCGATGCAACAAGGCATACAAACGGAGGTTCAAGGTCTTTGTGAGCAACAAAGTTTGCCATTATGTGTCCCTTTATGTGATGAACAGGCACAAGAGGCTTATCCAAGGCAAAAGAAAGTGCCTTTGCGGTTGATACGCCAACAAGCAAAGCACCAATAAGCCCCGGACCATAGGTAACTGCAATGGCGGTTAAGTCGTCAAAGGTTACGCCTGCTTTTTTTAGAGCCTCATCTATAACTGCATCTATTGTTTCGATATGTCGGCGAGATGCCACCTCAGGCACAACGCCGCCGAATTTTTTGTGTATATCTATTTGTGTATTGATAACGCTCGATAAAACCTCTCTGCCGTTTTTAACAACGGCGGCGGCGGTTTCATCACAAGAGCTTTCTATTCCGAGTATAAGTATATCCTGCAATTTAATCCTCCAAACCGACAACCATAATAAGTGCGTCCTCGCGGTTGTCGCTGTAATAGCCTTTTCGTGTCCCCGCTATTTTAAATCCGTATTTGGAATATAGCTTTTGTGCGGCAATGTTACTTTTTCGCACCTCTAAATTCATAGATATAAGCTTCTCCTTTCGGGCAAGTTGTATCATAGACGCTACAAGCATAGACCCAACGCCTTGTTTTCTATAGTCGGGGTGAACTGCAACATTTGTTATATCGCCACTGTCGTATGCTACCCAAAAACCGCAATAGCCAATGCAGTGTCCGTTATCCCTTGCAACAAAATACCTTGCAATCTTATTTTGTGCCTCTGCAAGGAATGCACTGTATGACCAAGGGACACTAAAACAAAGCTTATCAAGCTCTGCAATTTCCAAAACGTCTTCTTCGCGTAATCTGTCAATGGTTATCATTTTCTTCTACTATCTTTTCTGCAACGTCAACGAGTGCGTCATAAATTTCTTTTGCAGTTTCACGATACTCCTCTATATCTCCGCCATAGGGGTCGGCAATATCTCCCTTTAAACCAATATATTCCATAACAGAGTAAACCTTTTTGGGTGAAAGCCCCTCAAGAATTTTTTTGTGTCCCTCTGTCATAGTGAGTATAAGGTCGCTCTTTTTTACTAAATCCTCGCTTACGGGTTTGGAGCGGTGGTATGTTAAATCAATACCCATTTCGTCAAGTGCGGCTATTGCCTCATCTGATGCCCTCTCTCCAATCCCGGCAAAAATACCGGCAGACTCTATAAGCACGTCTATATCATTTTCTATTGCTATTTTTTCCATTATAGCTGCCGCCATTGGCGAGCGGCATGTGTTTGCTGTACACACAAAAAGTATATTCATTTTATAACCAATTACTCCTTTAATTTTTTATTTAAATCAGTGTACAACTATAAATTATTCTAATTTATAATTGTAGGGACAGGCGTCCTCGACTGTCCGTTTTAGAAATATATTTGCGGACCGTCCGGGAGGCCGGTTCCTACTTATTAAATGTTAGTTATACTAATTATAGCACTATGACAAAAAAAAGTCAATAAGCCAAAGGTATATGTTTTAGCTTAAAAGAGAACTTTTTATAAAAATATTGACATAATATAAAATATATGGTATTATACATATGTTAAAATAAAAGGGAGTAGCTTACGTTTTTAAAACGTGGTTTGATGTCGTCAGTACGATTGTTTATCCAATCCGGCACAGATTGTTTGAAGCGAGACTTTTATTGCATTTTTTATAATGCAATAAAGGTTATCGCTTTTTTTGTATATATACTCTTATTTAGCAGAAAATATAAGTAATGTAATTATTGTGAAAGGGGCAAAGAATGGAATATTACAGACTCACAAAACAGGCAGTGCTTGATGAAGTTTCGTCAAGTACAAATGGACTTTCGGAGGATGAGGCTTCAAAAAGGCTTCAAAAATACGGAAAAAACGAACTTGCAGATGAGGGACACAAAAATCCGTTTATGGTGTTTTTGGGACAATATAAGGATTTTCTTGTTATAATTCTTATTATTGCTGCTATTATATCTATGGTTTTAAAGGACGTTGAAAGCTCAATAGTAATTTTAGTGGTTATAACAATAAATGCCATTTTGGGAACTGTTCAGGAAATAAAGGCAGAGGCGTCGCTAAATAGCTTAAAGGCAATGTCAGCACCAAGTGCAAAGGTGTTAAGAGACGGAAAAACACGCATTATAAACGGTAATTTAGTTACTGTGGGAGATATAGTAACCATAGAAGCGGGCGATTACATTTGTGCTGATGGCAGAATTATCGAAAATGCAGGTCTTAAAGCAGACGAGAGTGCACTTACGGGCGAGAGTGTGCCGTCAGAAAAAGAGGATACAGAATTTAACGAAGAAAAGCCTTTAGGTGATAGAAAAAATATGCTCTATTCGGGAAGCTTTGCAACATATGGCAGAGCACAGATGGTTGTTACTGCAACGGGTATGAATACTGAAATGGGCAAAATTGCAACGCTTTTAAAGAACACAAAGGAGAAGAAGACACCACTACAGGAGTCTCTTGATTCGTTTGGTAAAAAGCTTTCGTTTGTGATTATAGGAATTTGTATCCTTGTATTTGTGCTTGCTCTTGTAAGAGGAGAAGCACCGCAGAGTGCATTTGTGTTTGCGGTTGCGTTAGCTGTTGCAGCAATTCCTGAGGCGCTAAGCTCAATAGTAACAGTGGTTTTGAGTGTCGGCACACAAAAGCTTGCACGCGAAAATGCCATTATACGAAAGCTTCAGGCAGTTGAGGGACTTGGAAGTGTTTCGATAATATGTTCGGATAAAACGGGAACACTTACACAAAACAGAATGACTGTCCAAAAAATATTCTTCGACGGAAAAATAAAGGATAAGGACGACTCCCTTACAGGGCGCGAGGCACAACTTATAATTGATGGTGCATTGTGTAATGATGCCACAGCCCGTAATGGTCAGAA
>JAZNPJ010000064.1:0-3015 GCA_045589635.1 Clostridia bacterium | reverse complement strand
AGGAACCATAAATCGCTGCGCAGTGTGCGAAAAATTTTCAGACTTTGCTGCGTGACTGAAATACTTCAATTGCAAAATTTCCATTGTTTTAACACCCTTCTTTTGTTTTATTATATACTATTATACTATATATTTTAGATTAAAGCAACTATATTTAATTATATTATTTACTATAATGTTAAAATGTGATAAAATAATGCAGAGGTGATATTTATGAAAATGTATCTTATAAGGAAACGGATTTAAATGAATGTATGTTGGATATTTACTTGCCAGATACAGATATTTTCCCGGTTTTTGTCTATTTTCACGGGGGAGGATTAGAAAGCTGCAGCGGTCGTGGCTTTGGCACACAGCAATATGCAAGATTACGGCAAGGTAACAAATATTTTTGTTGGGGGATCCTCAGCAGGTGCGTACCTTTCGCAAATGCTGTATATTTGCTTGTTTCAACATTAAAGCATTTTGGATATGATGAAATAAGCTTTACTTTAGGGTGATGAAAAATAGTACACACTGTTCATATATTCATAAGCAAAATTCTTGTGGAGAATGGGTTTTTGCAAATATTATATATGAATTTATAGAATTTAAAGATAAGGAATGGAATAAAAAATGAAAAAAGGAATTTTATTTGCACTTATAACAGCAGTTTTATTTGTTACATTGGAACCTGTGAGCAAACTCATAGCGAGCGAAGTAAACCCGTATGCCATCACATTTTGGCGGTTTGTTATAGGCTCGCTAATACTCTTGCCACCTGCAACTGTAAAGATAAAAAAAGAAAAAATACATATAAGCCTGAAAGATTTTGGGATTATGACTGCGCTGGGAATTTTGTTTATATGTATCAGTATGACAACTCTGCAGATAGGAGTACAGAAAGCGGATTCTCCATCGTTGATTGCAATTATTTTTTCATCTAACTCTATTTTTACGATTTTGTTTGCAGTAATTATTTTAAAAGAAAAGCTAACAAGAAATAAAGTGATTGCACTGATTTTAGGTGTTGTGGGTGTTCTGGCCTGTGCGGATTTCTCATCGGGAACAAGTCTGGAATCTGTACTCTATGGCGTATTTGCTGCTTTAAGCTTTAGCCTTTATACTGTTCTCACCCAGAAATTTACGAAAAAATTCGGAGGAATAGTGCAGACTGGTATTGTATTTCTGGTGGGAAGTCTTGTGCTTCTTGTGGCTCTGCTCATTGTGGGAGTCGATGTTATGCCTTCTTTCTCGGCAGAAAACATAAGTATACTGTGTTATCTTGGTTTTTTGGTTACTGGTATTGGCTACGCGTGCTATTTTAAAGCGATTGAAAAAGGCGGGGCGATTATGGCGTCTCTGGCATTTTTCATAAAACCCATTCTTACACCTTTTGTTACGCTGATTATTAACGGCATCATGCCAGATTTAAAGGAGTTCGGTGCGGTAGCTTGCATTGTTATTGCATCCTATTTTGCAGCGTATAAAAAACATTAAGACGAATTTGTTGTATCTAAATCATTTGACTCCACAAAAAAACACCCATATAGGGTGTTTTTTTGTGATTGTTATTATAATTACCACTGCTTTAGGCTTTCGAGAACTTTTTCGAGCATTTCTTTATACTTTTCGCCTTTTGCACGTTCTTCGTCGACAACCTTTTGCGGTGCTTTGTCTACAAAGCCAGGGTTATTTAATTTGCCCTCAACTCTCTTTATTTCGCCCTCGAGCTTTTTCTTTTCGGCATTTAGTCTTTCGATTTCTTTTTCTCTGTCAACCAAATCATCAAGTGGTAAGAATATTTCTGCACTTGGTACAACAATATTTACTGCATTTGCGCTTATATCTGCCTTGTCTTTCTGAATAACTGTTTCGCTTGCAGATGCAAGTTTTTCGAAGAATATTGCACCATTTGAGAAGATTTTGGTTTTATCTGTTACGATTATAACTTTTGCTTTCTTTGATGGCGGTACGTTCATTTCTGCACGTCTGTTTCTTATTGCGGTAATTGATGACATTATAAGTTCCATTGCCTTTTCATCATCCTCAAATACAAGCGCACTGTCATATTCGGGATAGTCGCTTATCATAATGCTCTCGCCCTCGTGGGGAAGATGTTGCCATATTTCCTCTGTAATAAACGGCATAAACGGATGAAGAAGCTTCATAGTATTTGATAAAACATAAGTTAAAACATACTGTGCACTCTTACCTGTCGGGTTTTCTTTATCAAATAGTCTTGGTTTAACAAGCTCAATATACCAGTCGCAGAAGTTGTCCCAAATAAAGTCATAAAGCTTTGATACTGCAACGCCAAGCTCAAAGTTATCTATATTTTCAGTAACAGATTTTACAACCTCGTTGTATTTAGAAAGTATCCACTTATCTTCAATCTGAAGTTCATCTATAGCTGGTAGCTTATTTTCGGTAATATCAAGGTTCATAAGAGTAAATCTTGACGCATTCCAAATCTTGTTTGCGAAGTTTCGGCTTGCCTCAACTCTTTCAATATAGAAACGCATATCGTTTCCGGGTGCATTACCTGTTGCAAGTGTAAATCTTAGCGCGTCAGCACCGTATTTTTCTACAATCTCCAACGGGTCTATGCCATTGCCGAGTGATTTTGACATCTTTCTACCCTGAGAATCACGTACAAGACCGTGTATGAATACATGCCCGAACGGAACTTCGCCTGTATGCTCAATAGCAGAGAACATCATTCTCATTACCCAGAAAGGAATTATATCATAGCCTGTTACAAGCACGCTTGTTGGATAGAAATAATCAAGCTCCTCTGTCTTTTCGGGCCAGCCAAGTGTTGAGAATGGCCATAGTGCCGATGAGAACCATGTATCAAGTGTATCGGGATCCTGACGCATCTCTTTACCGCATTTTGGACATATAGCACTATCTTCTTTTGTAACAATTATTTCGTTGCAATCATCACAATAAAAAGCCGGAATTCTGTGTCCCCACCATAATTGACGCGATATACACCAATCTCTTATATTATCCAACCAATGGAAATAAACC
>JAZNPJ010000063.1:0-1959 GCA_045589635.1 Clostridia bacterium | reverse complement strand
AACGATATCCAAGAATTGAATCACCCACATAATTGTAATGCGGAATTTGAACATTATCAAAAATAATACTGTTCTTAACCTCCGTTGAATTACCAACAACTGAGTTTTTGCCTATGATTGCACTTCCGCGTATGAATGCACAGTGTCTTATCTCGGCACCCTCATCAATAATGCATGGGGCATCTATATAGGCACTGTCGAATACTTTTGCACTTTTTGCAATCCATACCCCGTCTTTTGCCTCATAAAATTTTTCTTTATCCAATGATTTTCCCAGCTCATAGACAAAGTCTTTAATTTTACCAAGCGCCTGCCATGGGTACTCCAAACCGTCAAACAGTGATTTTGCAATAGTGTTTTCCAAAGAAAACAAGCTTTCAGTTTTCATATTTTCCCTCCTTTCTTATCTTACTGTAGTTTGCATACACATATGCACTTTAATTATAACACACAAACGACATAAGGTCAAGCAAATTATCTTTTTGTAAAATGTTTTTAATCAAAAATTATTGAAAGATTAAATAGAATATGATATAATAATTACAATAATATCTATCGGAGGATAAAAATGCGAATACTTGGTATAGATTATGGCGATGCGCGTGTAGGCGTTGCAGTTACCGACCTTTTAGGGTTTATGGCAAATGGAGTTAAAACAATTCAGAACAAAAGCAAAAAAAAGTTGTTTGAAGAATTAAAAGCAGTAATTGATGAATACAAACCCGAAAAAATAGTTGTAGGGCTCCCCAAAAACATGGACGGGAGTGAGGGTTTTCGTGTAGATGCAACACACGAGTTCGTCAAAAACCTTAAGAACATATATAGCGGTGATGTTGTTCTTCAGGATGAGCGCCTGACTTCTGCTGAGGCAAAGAGATACTTAACTGTTACAAATACCTTTGGCAAAAAGAGAAAAGATGTACTGGATACCGTTGCAGCATGCCTTATTCTGGAACAATATTTGCAATCACAAAGATAAAACAAAAAAATTATAAAAAATACTTGACATTACGGTAAAATAATGGTACAATATTATGGCGACCGCATAGATTGGGTTATAAATCCGAAAGGTACCTTTGATAGCGTGTCCTCAAATAAAAAAACAGGAGGTGTAGAATATGTACGCAGTTATCGTTACAGGCGGAAAGCAGTACAAGGTATCAGAAGGCGATACACTATTTGTAGAAAAGCTTGAGCTTGAAGAAGGCGCAGCAGTAACATTCGATCAGATTCTTTTGACTGCTGACGGTGAAAACGTAAAGGTTGGTGCTCCCACAGTCGAGGGCGCAACAGTTGAGGCTAAGGTTCTTAAGAACGGAAAGGCTAAGAAGATTTACGTTTACAAAATGAAGAGAAAGAAGAACGAAAGAACTAAGAAAGGTCATAGACAACCTTTCACAAAAGTTGAAATCACAAAGATTAACGCATAATTTTGCAAACTAATACACATTAACGGAAACGAGGTGTTATAAATGGCTCATAAAAAAGGTATGGGTAGTACAAAAAACGGTCGTGATAGCGAATCTAAAAGACTTGGTGCTAAGAGAGCTGACGGTCAATTTGTTTTAGCAGGAAACATTCTTGTAAGACAAAGAGGTACAAAAATTCACCCAGGCACTAATGTAGGTATCGGCAGTGATGATACACTATTTGCTTTGGTTGACGGAACAGTTAGATTTGAAAGAAAAGGCAGAGACAAGAAACAATGCAGTGTCTATGCTGACTAATTCGTAATGAATTAACATAGGGGCGGGTTTGGTCCGTTTGCAGTTGCAGGTTTGTTATGTGTACTGCTCAAATGGACAAACTCGCCTTTGGTATTTAAAGAGGAAATTATTATGTTTATTGATAAAGCAAAAATATTTGTAAAAGCCGGTAATGGCGGTAATGGTTCAATATCGTTCCGTCGCGAAAAGTATATTGCTGCAGGCGGCCCCGATGGTGGTGATGGCGGAAAAG